>DASRJN010000577.1:0-40211 GCA_035649455.1 Acidimicrobiales bacterium | reverse complement strand
GGGTGGGCCACCGCTCGCGCCGCTGGGAGCCCGAGCCCGTCCGCTGGCTCTCGGTGCACGCGGTGACCTCTGCCGCCCACCTCACCGACGCCCGGGACCGGCGCCGCGGCACCCGGACCTGATGCGCGTCCTCGTCGCGGCCCAGCCCTACGTCGGACACCTGCGGATCGCGCGTGCGGTCGGGCAGGGTCAGTACCTGGTCGTGCAGCGAGTGGTAGAGGCGGCGGGCCAGGGCGTCGGGGGTGAACCCGACCGAGGCCATCAGATCGGGCCGGCCCACATCGCCGACGAACAGCGTGTCGCCGGTCAGCACCCCCACGGCTCGGGGTCGTCCCGATGCTCCCAGACCACGACCGACACGGACTCCGGCGTGTGGCCGGGCGGGTGGCGGATCTCGAGCACCACCTCGCCCAGCTCGATCCGCTGCTCGTGCGCGAGCGGCTCGGTGGGGAACTCCGCCTCCGCCTCGGTGCCGTAGGACACCACGGCCCCGGCAGCGGCGGCCAGCTCCAGGTGTCCCGACAGGAAGTCGGCGTGGAAGTGGGTCTCGATCACCCGCTCGATCCGCAGGCCATGCGCCCGGGCGTCGTCCAGGTAGCCGCTGATGTCACGTTGCGGGTCCACGACCACCGCCCGGCCCGTCGAGGTGTCCCCGATGAGGTAGCTGAACAGGGACAGGCAGGACAGCTGGTACTGCCGGAAGAACATCGTCGCGGGCGTGTCAGCCGGTGGCAGCGCGGGCGGCCACCGTGCGGTGCACCTCGTCCATGTCGAGGGCGCGCACCTGGTCGATGAGGTCCTCGAGGGCCGCGGCGGGCAGGGCGCCGGGCTGCGAGAACACCAGCACGCCCTCGCGGAAGATCATGAGCGTGGGGATCGACATGATCCCGGCCATGCCGGCCAGGTTCTGCTCGGCCTCGGTGTCGACCTTGGCGAAGGTGATGTCGGCGTGCTTCTCGGCCGCGGCCGCGAACACCGGGGCGAAGGCCCGGCAGGGCCCGCACCAGGACGCCCACCAGTCGACCAGCACGATGTCGTTGCCGGTCACGGTCTGCTCGAAGGTCGCTTCTGTCAACGCGGTCATAGCCATGAGGTCATCAACCGTGATACCCCCCTAGGTATTCCGTGGAACGACCGGGTCGACGCCCGTACCCTCGTGCGCTGGTTCGCGGCCTCGCTCGTGGTGCTCGCGCTGGTCATGATCTCGACTCACATCCGAGCAGTCGTCTGAGCCGGAGGGATCCGATGGCCCGAGAGGTCCACCACCCGCTGTTCGCCCGCATCTACGCGCGGAGCAGCCCCCGCATGGAGGAGGCCGGGTGGGGCGTGCGCCGCGACCAGCTCCTCGCCCGGCTCGCGGGCCGGGTCGTCGAGGTCGGTGCCGGCAACGGGCTCAACTTCGCCCACTACCCGAACGAGGTCGCTCACGTCCTCGCGGTCGAGCCGGAAGCCCATCTCCGCGAGCTGGCGCTGGCCGCCGCCCGGGATGCCGCGGTCCCGATCGAGGTGGTCGACGGCGTCGCCGACCGGCTGCCCGCGGGTGACGCCGAGTTCGACGCAGCCGTGGCGTCCCTCGTGCTCTGCTCGGTCGCCAACGTCCCGGCGACGCTGGCGGAGATCCGCCGCGTGCTCCGCCCGGGCGGTGAGCTGCGCTTCTTCGAGCACGTCCGAGCGGACACGCCGGGCCTGGCCCGGGTGCAGCGCGTGCTCGACGCCACGGTCTGGCCGACCTTCGTCGGCGGCTGCCACACCCACCGCGACACCCGGGCGGCCATCGAGGCCGCCGGCTTCGTCATCGCTCGCATGGAGCATTTCCGCCTTCCCGAGGGCGGTATCCCGATGCCGGCCTCACCTCACATCCTCGGCGCCGCGTATCTTCGCCACCAGTGACAGACCAAGCACCCGAGGAAGCCTCGGCCGTCGAGAGGCTCGTGGCCCACGGTCGGGCCGCCGGCCAGCGCCGGGTGGACGAGCTGCGGGAGCGCTACGGCAACCGGCCGCTCGTCGATCTGGGGCTGCGCATCTACCAGCGTGACCGGGAGGCGGCCGGTGGGGTCGTCGGGGCCGCCGTCGCCTTCCGGCTGTTCCTGTTCTTCGTCCCGCTGCTCCTCGTGGTGGTCGGGCTCGCCGGGCTGCTCGCTAGCTGGATCGACGCCGACCAGCTCAACCAGCAGATCAGCGTGGGCGGCGGCCTCGCCGCCCAGATCAACACGGCGTTGTCACAGCAGGAGACGTCGCAGTGGAGCGCGCTGATCATCGGCCTGGTCGGCGTCGCCCTCACCGGCCGCTCGCTGAGCAAGGTGCTCAGCGTGGCGAGCTGCCTCAACTGGCGGCTCCCGGTCCGGACCAGGGCCCCGATCCGGGTGATCGGGGGCGTGATCGGCGTGGTCGTCGGCATCGGCCTGGTGTCCACCATCGTCAACCGCCTGCGGGACGACTTCGGCATCGCCGCCGCCGGGGCCTCGTACCTCGCCGTGTTCGCCGTCTACGGCCTCGCCTGGATGGTGGTGTCCTGGGTGCTGCCGCGGGCGACCAGCGACCCCGGAGCGCTCCTCCCCGGTAGCGCCCTGGTGGGAGCGACGATCGCCGGCATGCAGGCGGTCAGCCAGCTGTACCTCCCCGACCGGATGGGCCGGGCCTCCCAGCTGTACGGCGCCATCGGCGCCACCATCGTCACGCTCGGCTGGTTCTTCTTCGCCGGGCGGGCGATCGTGCTGGGCATGGCGATCAACGCCGCCATCTACGAGCGGTTCGGCTCGATCTCCCAGGTCGTGTTCGCCCTGCCCGTGGTCCGCATCCTGCCTCGGCGATCCGCGTGGATCCGGCAGTTCTTCGACCTCTCACCCGGGCAGGAGGGCGTTGAGGATCCAGAGGGTCGGCATGCCGACGACGATGGCGGCGCGGGCCGATCCGCTGCGGTGCACGGCCAGGGCAGCGACGGTCACCGCCCCGACGGGAGCGACGGAGCCTGACGGGCCGGCCGCGGCCGCGGTGATGGCGCCCGCGGCCAGCGCCGCGAACGCGCTCGGCACCACGAAGCGGGAGGCCCGCTCCAAGCGAGCCGACGAGCCGTGGCCCCCCACCAAACCGACCATGCTGACGCGGAACAGGTAGGTCCCGACGCCCACCACCGCCACTACGAGCCACGCACTCATCGCTTCGCCTCCTTGCTGAGCAGGCCGACTGCTATCCCGAGAGCTATGGCGGCGACCGGGCCGAGGTGGAGCGGGGCCGAGTAGCCGACGACCGCCACGGCCGCGGCCGTGAACGCCGCCCGGAGCATCGCCGGGCTGGTCAGCCGGGTGACCACCTCGCCCACCAGGAACAGCGGGATCACGAACTCGAGGTGCAGGCCGGCCGGGAGCTGGGCCCCGACCGTCGCCCCCACCGCGATGGCGACGAGCCAGGTGACCCAGAGCGCGAGGGCTCCGCCGAGATAGTGGCGGTGGGCCGCGGCGCGATCACCCGGCCCTTCGTAGCGGTCCACGCCGACCGCGAAGGTGGGGTCGACGAGCAGGTAGGCCGCCAGCGCCCGCCACCAGCGAGGCGTGTCCTGCCAGTGGGCGGCCATGGCGCCCGAGTAGATGACGAGCCGGGCGTTGATGGCCAGGGCGGTGGCGATCACGATCAGCGGAGCGGCACCCGCGTCGAGCAGCTCGATCGTGGCCACCTGCGCGCTGCCGGAGAAGATGGCCGGCCCGGTGAACCACCCGACGGCGGTGGGGATGTGGGCGTGCGCGGCGCTGACCCCGATGACCAGCCCGTACGGGCCGATGCCGAGCATCCACGGGACCATGGCCCGGGCGCCGCCGACGAACTCGCGGCCTCGGGTCCGGGACCGCTCCGGGGGGAGAGTGGCAACCATGGGCCCGACTGTGCGCCCGCGCGTCGGGGCGAGGCATGGACACGACCTGGAGATCCCATGGAGATGGGCGGCGCGACCCCGCCGCGGAGACGCAGGCGGGGTCGCGCTGGGGTCAGGCGTCGGCCGAATACACGAAGATGAGGTCGGAGACGTCGACGGTGCCGGGCCCGGCCTGCCGCCGGATGACCAGCTCGTTGTCGGTCTCTACGGCAAAGCCGTTGTCGACGATCTCGTTCAGCGAGCGGCTGACGTCGTTCCCGAACGTCGTGTCCACGATCCGGTTGCCGTTGAGGTCCATCTGCAGGGTCACGGAGCCGCCGTCCGGCTGGACCCGGTACGAGAGGAACGGGCGGGTGTCGGTGTTCAGACCGGGCGCATCGAAGGTCTTGGTGACGTCGTTGTCGAGACCGTCGGGCAGGTGGGTCGTGCTGTCCTGGATCGAGACATGGTTCGTAGGCATGGGGGAGGTTCCTTTCCTCAGGGTTTGGAGGCCCGAACCCTGCGCCCGCCCCGCTAACGAACCGCGAACCTGTACGGAGCCGGCTCCCGGCCCTGGAGGATGAGGCTGAGCGCGGCCAGCGACCGGTTCGCGTCGGTGTTCTGCCGGTGCTCGCCCCGGAGCCGGGCCGTGAAGGAGACGGCGTCGCTGAGGGCCCAGAGCAGCCGGTAGGCCGCCAGTGCTTCCCGGTCCAGGGTGACGCCGGTGAGGTCCCGATAGGCGGAGTGGAGGCTCTCGTCGCCGTCCACCATCATCCACAGGTCGCGCTCGGGCCGGGCGACGGCCACCGTGTCCCAGTCGACCAGCGACAGGCCGGCGCCGGTGCGGATGAGGTTGCCAGGGTGCGGCTCGCCGTGGGTGACGACCGCGCCTGTGCTCCCGTCGCCGTTCCCGTCGCCCAGCCGGGCGGCGTAGCGATCGAGGTCGGCCAGCCAGCCGACGATCAGGTCACGATGCTCCGCGAGCTCGTGCCGAAGGGGCTCGGACAGCGGCCCGCCTTCCCAGGGCCGCTCCGGGTCGTCGAGAGCTTCCTCCAAGCCCTGGCGGCCCGGCAGCTCGAGGCCCCGGCTGGCCAGCCCCCGCCCGGGAGGCGCGGCCCGGTGGAGCCGAGCGAGCATCGTGACCAGCTCGCGACGTGCCGTGGGCTCGACCGCTTGCCCCCAGCGACCCGGCACACCTTCGGTGTAGTCGAAGACCGACACGCTATGGCGCTCGTCGACCCGCACCGCCGGCTCACCGGCGCCCGTCGCCAGCGGAGCCACGACGAACCGCAACCCGGTGGCGCGCAGCTCCATCGCCGTCCCGTAAGCGGCCAGCAAGCCGCCGAACACCGAGTCGCGGTCCGAGCCGAGCCACGGCTTGGTGTCGAGGTCGTCGCACGTCACGAACCAGCGCCGGCCGTCGCCGGCCTCCGCGATCCAGTGGTAGGCGCCGCCGCCCTCCGGGAAGTAGCGCAGATCACGGATCGCCTGCCCCCAGGCGCCCGCCACGACGCTCGCGATCTGCTGCTCGCTGACCAGCTCCAGGGGACTACGCACGGACGGCCCGCGTCAGGACGCCACGTCCTGGGCGCGGGTGAACGCGGCCCCGACCTGGATCAGGTCGGCCAACGCCTGCTCATCCACGTCGGAGAGGCGCTTGACGTACACGCAGCCCTTGCCCACCTTGTGCGGGCCGAGCCGGGCCAGCAGATCCGCGCGCACCTCCTCGTCGGCCGAGGCGTACAGGGTGAGAGCGGTCTTCCGGGGCGAGAAGCCGACGAGCGGAGCATCGCCCTCCCGGCCGCTGGCGTAGCGGTAGTGGTACGAGCCGAAGCCGATGATCGACGGCCCCCACATGGTCGCGGGCTCGCCGGTCACCTCGCTCATCAGGGCGATGAGCCGCTCGCTGTCGGCCCGCTGGCGCTGGTCGGGGATCCCCGCGACGAACGCCGCCACCGATGCGTCGGTCGGCTGTGTCTTGTTCGCCACGGCGCGCAGGGTAGCGGCAGCCGGGACGAGGGTCAGCCGAAGATGTGCTGGCCCGGCGTGAGGATCCCGTCGGGGTCGTTGGCCGCCTTGGCCCGCTGGAAGAACGGGAACACCGGCCCGTAGTGGTGCCGCCAGTCGGCCGGGGTCATGTCCGGGACGGCCCCGATGATGTAGCGGTTGCCGCCCAGCTCGACGGCCTTGTCGAAGAAGGCCCGGTTCTGGGCGAGCATCGCCTCGTTGCTCGGCTGGCCGGGGAAGGGGAACGGGAAGCGCAGCAGGCTGAGCTGGAAGGCGGCCGGCTCGCTGCGGGGCACGACCATCAGCGGCCGCGTGAGGCGGGCGCCGGCGAGGGGGAAGTAGATCGCCAGCCCGGCGCCGATGTCGGGCGGGGTGAGCTGGGAGGTCACGAAGGTGGCGAACTCGGCCGCGCGGGAGGCGGGCACGAACAGGCTCACCCACGCATGGGGCTGGGCCCAGAAGCCGGCGGCCTTGAGGGCCACGACCGCCGGGTCGACGCGGTGGACCCACTCCTCGTATCCCACGGTGGTGATCACCGCCTCGGCCCGGTTGTCGGACAGCCCGGCCAGCAGCGCCGCCTGGTCGGGCACGGCCGGCGGCGTGAAGTAGGACGCGGCCTCCAGCATGTAGCGCCAGCCGGTGTCGTCCGGCCGGCGGACGATCTGGCCCTCCTGGTAGGAGAAGCGGCCGTCGCGAAGCACGGTGAGCTGGTCGGCGACGTAGGTGGCGAGGTCGTCGTAGAACAGGTTGAAGACGAGCGCGTGCGTCTGCCGCGGCGCCAGCGCCAGCTTGGCCCGGACGATGACCGCGCACTGACCCGCGCCGGCGAGCACCGCGTTGAACAGGTCGGCCTTGTCCTCGCGCGAGCACTCGACCCGCTTGCCCTCGCCGGTGACCACTTCGAGCGACCGGACGGTGTCGACCTGGGCCCCCACCTTCTGCATGGTCCCGCCGGTGCCGCCCACGCTCAGCGTGCCGCCGATCGACAGGTGCACGAAGTCGGTGAGCATCGGCGGGGTCCGCCCGACCCCGGCCGCGGCAGCATCGAGCTCGGACCAGGTCACGCCGGCGTCCACGTCGGCGGACCGGTTGTCGATGCTGTGGATGGTCCGCAGGCCGCGAGCATCGATGGCGATGCCTCCGGGCACCAGCGCCTGGCCGAGGTTGGAGTGCGACTCGAACTCGTCGTCGGTGCCGCTCTGGCCGTTCATGGCGATGGTCAGCCCGTTGCTGCGGGCGTAGCGGACCATCTTGACGACGTCCTTCACCGATCCCGGCCGCAGCACGGCCATCGGCGTGCCGGTCACCAGGCGCCCGAAGTCGCCCGAGAAGGCGGCCAGCGCCGCCGGGGACATCTCGAGCGTGCCGTCCAGCGGCGGCAGCGGAGTGGCACCGGCCCGGGCCGCCTCGCTGGCCCCTGCCGGGATCCATGCCCGATCGAGGGCGCTCCACCCCACCACGGTGACCCCGGCCACCATCCCCTTGAGCACGGCCCGGCGCGACAGCTCTGCCACGTTCTCCTCCTTTACCGCAACCGACCCATCCCGGCCCAGAGCGGGTTGGTCCAGCCGTCGAGCCCGGGGTCCCGGGCGTCTGGCGGGTGCCACTCGTCCACCTGCACCACTCCCGGCTCGACCGGCTCGCAGCCCGCGAGGAACGCGGCGACCTGGTCGTGGGTGCGCAGGACGAGCGGCTCCTCCATGGCCTCGTCGAGCGCCTCGCCCGCCTCGACGTACCCCTCGGCGTGGATGTCGCCGGCCAGGTGCGAGACCACGAGGTAGCTGCCGCTGGGCACCCGCCGCAGCAGCCGCGCCACCAGCTCGCCCGGCGCGTCCGTGTCGCGGAAGTGATGCAGCAGGCCGACCAGCATCACGGCCACCGGCTGGGTGAGATCGAGGTGCGCGCCGGCCCGCTCGATGATGTCCTCGGGCTGCCGGAAGTCGGCCTGGAGGTAGGTGGTCGATCCGGCGGGCGCATCCTTCAGGAGGAGGTGGGCGTGGGCCAGGACGATCGGGTCGTGGTCGACGTAGACGACGCGGGCGTCGGGCGCCTCCCGGAGAGCGACGGCGTGCACGTTGTCGTCGTTGGGGATGCCGGTGCCGATGTCGAGGAACTGGCGGATGCCGGCCTCGTGGATCAGCCAGCGCACCGCCCGGCCGAGGAAGGCCCGGTTGGCCCGCACCTCGGAGCGGATCCGGTCCATGCCCCCCACCAGGACCGCGGCCTGCTCGGCGGCCGCGCGGTCGACTTCGAAGTTGGTCGTCCCGCCGAGCATGTAGTCGTACACCCGGGCCGCGTGAGGGGCACTGCTGTCGATCAGGCCGACTCCCTCGCGTCCGGTCGCGGTCACCGGCACGTCGCTCACAGCACGCCCCCGTTGGTCATCCCACCGCCCAGCCGGTGGTCGCTTCCGATTGTACCGGTCCTCCCCCGCACGGTAGCGAGCGGGGCGGGCGTCGTGCGCGCCACGTCATCCGGGCTAGGTCTGCTGGATGATGCGGACGTCGTCGACGCCCGCCTCGACGAGGCTGGCGGTGGCGGAGTCGGTGGCTTCGATCAGCAGGCGGATGGGCTGGCCGCGGAACGACGACAGGTCCACGGTGGCCGTTCCCCACGAGCCGGCCCGATTGGTGGCCGCGCCGAGCTGCTGGAACACCGTGGTCGTCGTGGTGCCCGCCACCACCCGGATGCGGAAGGCGTCGGCGTTGGACGAGTTGTTCAGGTGCGCCAGGTACCACCGGGCCGACAGCGTGAGCGTGCCGGTCGCCGGCAGGGTGACGGCCGGCGAGCGGATGCTCGTGAGGCCGCCGTCCACATCGTTGGCGCCTGCGCTGGACCCGGCCGTGGCCCCGGTGACGAGGTCGTTGGTGCCGCTGGTGGTGGTCCCCAGCTGCAGCGCCACGCCCGAGCTGGTCGCGGCCGGATCGGCCCGCTGCCACGCGCCGGTGACCGCCGTGTCGGTGCCGGCCGGGTTGGTCGTCCAGCCGGTGGCGGTCTCGAAGTCGTCGGCGTACACCGTGACCGGCGGGTTGCCGGGGGCGCCGCAGGTGCCCCCGGTGATCCGGTAGGGGCAGTCGGCATAGTCGAGGAAGAGGCTGACGGCGGCGTCGTTGCGCGAGGTCTCCCGGCCGATGAAGGCGTCGTCGGGGTAGAAGCCACCCTGGCCCGACACCGGGAACATCTCGAACGTGTAGCTGAAGATGCGGTGCCGGCCCCACATCCAGTCGTCGATGGAGCCGTCGGTGATGTACAGGTCGCTGGCCTGTTGGGGCGTGTAGCCGTTGGTGTTGGCCATGGCCGTGCCGAGGGCGGCGAAGGCTTGCTGGTCGGTGGCGTTCAACCCCGGCGCCGTGTCGTTGAAGGTGTAGCCGTATGGCCAGAGCACCAGCTCGCCGTAGGTGTGCCAGTCGATGTGGGCGGTGATCCGCTGGCGGCCGCCGATCACGCGCGAGTTGACGAAGCTCGCCACCGTCTGCACCTCGGGGGCCGACGCCGGCGACGGGCCGCGGTAGGTCTCGCTGGATGTCGTGCCGGAGGACCCGCCGCAGCACCCCCAGTTGAAGTCCCAGTTGCGGTTGAGGTCGGTCCCGACGGCGCTGGACCCGGCGTTGGGCTGGCGGTTCTTGCGCCACGACCGGAACCCGGTGGTCGTCTTGTCGTACTCGGTGCCGTCGGGGTTCACGTTGGGGATGATCCAGATCACGCGGTTGTTCACCGCCTGGGTGATCTGCGGGTCGGTCCCGTAGCCGTCGGTGTAGCGCTGGAGGATGCGCAGCGCCATCTCGACCGTCAGCACCTCGCGAGCGTGCTGGGAGGCCGTGAACAGCACCTCGGGCTCGCCCTCTTCGGCGGCGACGTTGTCGCTGATCCTCAGGGCGACGATCTCGCGGCCCTGGAACGACGTGCCGATCACCCGCCGCTGCAGGATCGCCGGGTGATCCGTCACCGCCTGGGCGATCTCCGCGTTCATCTCCGCGTAGTCGTGGTAGGCCTCGAAGCCGGGCGGCAAGACCTGGGCGCCGACCTCGTCGAGGGGCTGGACCTGGTAGCCGAGCGCGGCGATGGCCCGCGCTTCACGAGCCGTGGCCGTCACCACCACCCCGTCGGCGTGCACCTCGTCGATGGCGGCCCCGGTGCGGGCCACGGCCGAGCGCTGGACGGCGTTTGCCGGCCCGGTCACCTCGTAGCGGCCGGGCGGCGGTGGCTCCTGGGCGGGTGCCTGCGCTCCGGTGGGTTGGGCGAATGAGCCGGCCAGGAGCGCGAGCGCGCCCAGCCAGGCGACGAGGACGTGACGTCTCACGAGGATCCTCCCGACACTTGGTTCCCCTTGTAGGGCCACCCTTCGCCACAGATCGTAGGGACTCCCGCGCGGCCGTGCCCGCGAAACGTGCGGAGCCGACTACAAAAGGCGGTCGGGCTCAGTCGTGGAGGTCGGCCAGCACCCCGAAATGGTCCGTCGGCCAGACCCCTTCGACCGGAGCGTCGGCCACCACTCGGCAGGCGAGCGGCCGCCCGGCGGCGGACCGGCCGCGGAACCCGCTGAAGATGTAGTCGAGGCGCCGATCGGGCTCGGCGTCGAGCGCTGCGTGCGGGTTGGCGTTGGACCACGTCAGGCCGGGGCCGGCGTCCCCGGCCAGCCGCCATGCGTCCTGGAAGTAGGTGCTCGTGCCGTCGAGCGTGGCGAGGCCGCACAGGTAGCGGATGGCGGTGGCGTCGGGCTCGGCGTTGAAGTCGCCGGCCACCACCGGACCCAGCGTGGCGGCCGGGTCGCTGGTCTCCTCGACGAAGCGCACCAGCGCCCGCACCTGCTGCTCCCGCAGCAGGGCGTCGTGGAGCTGCCAAGCCAGGTGGGTGCAGTACACGTCGACCCCGCCGGTGCGGGCGTGCAGCACCACGCGCTGCACCTCCTGCTCGTCGCGGCGCTCCGGCAGGTCGATCTGGCTGGTCGCCTCGACGGGCCGCCGGCTCAGGATGGCGTTGCCGAACCGCACCCCGTCGACCGGCCCGTAGCGGGCTCCGGCATACGCCATCGGCCAGCCGCCCAGCGTCTCGGCCAGCCACTGCGCCTGGTTCCCGCGATCGCTCTCGACCACTTCCTGCAGGCACACCACGTGAGGCTCCCAGCGCTGGATGACGGCGACGATGGCCCCGCGCCGGGCCCGCCAGTCGCCGCTGAGGTTCCAGATGTTGAGCGTCAGCACCCTCATGGGCCGACCGACCTCAACAGGGGCTCGTAGGCCTCCAGCTCTGGCACGGCCAGGCCGGCGACCTTGCCGTCGTCGTCCCAGCGGCGGAGCGCCACCGCCCCGGTCGCGCCAGGTAGGGCCTCGAACGACACCACCTCGTCGGGCGCCAGCGGGCCGCCCTGGCGGAGCAGGCTGCGTTTCGAGCCGGCCGACAGGCGGTCGCGGTACGCCGGGTCGACCGCACACAGGTAGCGCTTGGCCTCCACATGGAGCCTGATGGGATCGGTGACCGCCGCGGGGAACAGGCCGGCCAGGAACGCCGGGCCTGTCACCTCGTGAGGCGCCGCCGGATGGCCCGCCAGGTCGAGCAGATGCCCGATGTCGTGAAGCAGCGCCGCGACCACGACCGCGTCGTCTGCACCGGCTTCCGCCGCCAGCGCTGCGGTCTGCCGGGCGTGCAGCCCCTGGGCGACCACCTCGTCGTAGTGGTGGTCGCCCCAGCGCTCGTACAGCTCGAGGACGTCGTCGACGGTCGTCACCGGACGGGCCGTCCCTGGAAGTCGCCGATCAGCGACACCGGCACCCGGTCGCCGCCGGGCGGGACGGCGGCCAGCTCGGCCGCCTTCTGGCGGTAGTAGTCGACCCGCAGGTCGCCCTCGGCGCCGGCGTTGTAGGTCGGGTACAGCGCCCGGCGGGGCCGCGGCGAGCGGTTGGGCCCGCTGCGGTGCGGCGTGCGGGTTCCGAACCACAGCGTGTCGCCCGCCCGCAACGGCACGGGCGACCACCGGAACGACGCCACGACCTCCGGGACCAGGCAGCCCGCCGCGTCGGTCGGCCACAACCGGTCGTGGGCCCCGGACGCGACCTCCAGGCAGCCGTTGTCCTCGCCGGCGTCGTCGATCGCCACCATGCACGACACATGCACGTCGACGAACGGGTAGGCCGGGGCGTCCTGGTGCGGCGCGTACCCGGCACCCCCCGGGAGCTTGTGGTTCAGCTTGTCCTTGTACAGGATCGCCTTCTCCCCCAGCAGCGCTCCGGCCTCGGCCGGCAGGGCCCCGGTGCACAGCAGCGCCCGCAGGCCGTCGTGATGAGGGACCAGGTTCTCGGTGCGGCACAGGGCCGGACCGGCGTCGGTCAGCTCCCGGTAGGCCAGCCACCCGCCGCCGTCGTCGGCCCAGCGGGCGACGTCGTCGGCCCAGGCCTGCAGCTCGCCCGCCAGCGCTTCGGCGCCGGGCCGCCGGACATGCACCCAGCCCTCCCGCCGAAAGTGCGCCACCGCGGCCAGGTCCGTACCGTCCGCGAACACCGGATGCGCGCCCACACCGCGAGCCTAAGCGCGCGTGTCGAGGCGGAAGTCCATGTCCATCCACAGCTGCCACGTCGAGCCGTCCTCGGACCGTTCCCAGAGCGCGTGCATCGACTGGCCATCGGCCGCGACCGTCAGCGTCGCCCGGACGCGGGCCGTGGGGGCGTCCCCTGGCTGGGCGGCGGAAGCAACCTCGCCGCCGCCCTCGAAGTGGAAGACGCCCGCGTCATCAATGGTCAGGGTCATGAGCTCGGCGTTGCCGGCGTTGTCGTAGCTACGGGCGAGGTAGCCACCGCCGGGGTTGGGCTCGCCGATGATCTCGATCGCCACGACCGGCTGGTCGCCGACGTGCACGTCGACGTGGTGGACGAGGAAGTGCCCACCCGCAAGCACGTCGTAGGTGTCCGTCCCGGTGATGAGGATGGGCTCGTCGCCGACGATGTGACCTGAGGTCAGCCAGCGGCCGGCGATGGCTTGGAGGTCGCGGGCGGGGTCGGAGGTGGGCATGGGTCTGTCCTTTCGTCGGGTGGTCAGTGGTCAGGCAGCCACGGCGCCGCAGGGCACGGCGACGGGGCGGATGGCGGCGGGGCGCAGGGCGACGGGCTCGGCCACAGCGGTCTCCGGGCACGGGCGGTGGGTGGCGACGATCAACCCGGCGATCGCCACCGCGATCGCCACCAGGAGCCAGCCGGCGGTGTGCACGCCCCACCGCTCGCTTACCGCGCCGAACCCGAGGGAGAAGGGCAGGAACGTCGCCCACGTGGCGGCCCCGACGCCCGAGGCGACGCCGGTCCTCACGTCGGACGGCACCGCATCGTGCAGCCGTCGGGTGAGGAAGATGCCGAGGATGACAGCCACCATCGCCACCACGACCTGCGCCGCGGTGACGACCGCAATGTGGTGGCTCACCACGAGCACGGCGGCGGCGCCGGCCACGACCACACCGAGGGCCCGCACGGTGCCCGCACCGTCGGACCGGAGCCGGCCGGCGAGGGCTCCGCCCAGGCCGAGCGAGGCCATGAGGGCGGCCCACTGCGGGCCGAACGCACCGGCGCCGGCGTCCGCCTCGACCAGCCACAGGGGCCCGAACTCGAACACGGCTTGCATGAGGGTGGCCGACAGGACCATGAGGGCGACCACCGGCAGCAGGCTCCGGTCCCGCCGGAGCACGCCGAAGGTCACCGCGACGTGCTGGCGCAGCGAGCGGCTCTCGCCGGCCTCGTGCAGGTGGGGCTCACGGAAGGCGACGAGGAACACGGTCGACAGGGCGATGAACGGCAGCGTGGCGAAGTACGTGACCCGGGGAGCGGTCGCCGCCGCCAGGGCCCCGCCCGCGAGGGCACCCGTCACCAGCGCCACGCTCTCCAGCGTGCGGATGCGGCCGAGCAGGGACTCGAACGCACCGCTGTCCCCGTTCTCCTCCAGCACGGTGTCGTACACGATCGAGTCCAGCGTGCCGGACTGCATGGCGAGGTAGACGCCCAACAGCACCGCGGCCACGACGTAGCTGGCGACGTCGAAGCTGAGCGCGCCGACCAGGACGCTGAGGAAGACCCCGGCGTTGCCGAGGAGCAGGACGCCCCGCCGGCTCCAGCGATCGGCGAGGATGCCGGAGGGGATCTCGAGCAGCGGCACGACCCCGGCGTAGGCGGCCGCCATGATGCCGATGGTCTGCGGTGTGAAGCCCAGCTCGGCCAGGAACAGCTTCTCGACCGGCACCCAGAGGGCGATGCCGCCGAAGAACGACGCGGCGATCAGCGGGGCCAGGCGCTGGTGGACGGGGCCAGGGAAGAGGGTTCGGTGGGTCATGACTTCGCCTCCTGATACTCCTAAACTAGGAGTAAGACGTTCTCTAGTGCAAGGACTCATCGCGAACTCAGGAGAAAGTTCGGTAAGCTCTGATCATGACCTCGATGCGCACCTACGGGGATGGCTGCTCCTCCGCCCACGCGCTCGACCTGGTCGGCGAGCGGTGGGCCCTGTTGATCGTCCGCGACCTGCTCTTCGGCCCCAAGCGCTTCACCGACCTGCAGGGCGGCCTGGCCCACGGCAGCCCCAACGTGCTGACCCAGCGGCTCCGTGAGCTCGAAGAGGCGCGCGTCGTGCGCCGCCGCCGGCTCCCGCCCCCCGCCTCGGCCAACGTCTATGAGCTCACCGAGTGGGGAGCCGAGCTGGAGCCCATCCTCCTGGCCCTCCAGCGCTGGGGAGCGGGCTCACCGGCCCTGACTCATGACCGGCCGGTGGGCTGCGATTCCGCCATGCTCGCCCTCAAGAACAGCTTCGATCCCGCCGCCGCCCGCGACAGCTCCCTCACCGCCGAGGTTCGCTTCGCCACCGACAGCTTCCGGCTCACCGTCGACCACGGCACCGTCGACATCGCCCGCGGCCAGGCGCAGGACCCGGACCTGGTCGTCGAGACCGATCCCGACACGCTCGAAGCTCTGGCGTTCGCGGGCCTGAGCGTCGCGGCCGCCGAGCGCGCCGGCAAGCTGGTGGTCCACGGCCACCGCGAGGCGCTCCCCCGCCTGCTGGAGTGCTTCCCTCCGGGGTGACCGACGGCACAAAATAAGACGTTGGCGTATCGCTATGAGACGACTACGTTTCGGACAGATACGGCAACGTCTCGGACGAGGCGAGCACACCCAGATCCCCCTCAGGAGCTCGACATGTCCTCTTCTGTCCTCAACGCGCCCTCGGTGCCGCTGCACGAGCGTCCCGAGATCCACGCCCGGCGCTGGTTCCTCCTGGCGATCATGTGCTTGTCGCTGGTGCTCGTGGTCATGTCCGTCTCCGGGCTCAACACCGCGCTGCCGACCATCCAGGAGGATCTCGGCGCCTCGGCGTCGCAGCTGCAGTGGATCGTCGACGCCTACGCCGTCCTGTTCGCCGGCCTGTTGCTCAGCGCCGGCGCCATCGGTGACCGCTTCGGCCGCCGAGGGGCGTTGCTCGGCGGCCTCGCCGTGTTCGGCCTGGGCTCCCTGCTCGGCGGGCTGGCGGCCAATGCCTCCCAGCTGATCGCCAGCCGGGCCGTGATGGGCATCGGCGCCGCGTTCATCATGCCGGCGACGCTGTCGCTCATCACGTCGATCTTCCCGCCCGAGGAGCGGGCCCGGGCCATCGCCGTCTGGGCCGGGTTCGCGGGCGCCGGTGCCTCCATCGGTCCGATCGTCACCGGCAGCCTGCTGGAGGGCTTCTGGTGGGGCTCGACCCTGCTGGTCAACGTGCCGGTGGTGGTGGCCATCGTCGCCGCGGTCGCCAGGTTCGCGCCGAACTCGCGCGACGACACCCACACGCCCCTCGACCCGGTCGGCGCCCTGCTGTCGCTGGTCGGGCTCAGCTCCCTGATCTTCGCCATCATCCAGGGCCCCGAGGACGGCTGGACGAGCGGTCTCGTGCTGGCCGCGTTCGCGGTGGCCGGCGTCGCGCTCGCCTCGTTCGTGGCGTGGGAGCGGCGCAGCGACCACCCGATGCTCCCCCTGACGCTGTTCCGTGACCGGCGGTTCAGCACGGGCAGCGGCGTGATCACGATCGCCTTCTTCGTGATGTTCGGGTTCTTCTTCCTCATCACCCAGTACCTCCAGTTCGCCCGCGGCTACTCCGCCCTGGAGGCGGGCCTGGCCGGCCTCCCGGCATCGCTGGCGTTCCTGGTCTTCTCGCCCCGCAGCGCCGGGCTGGTCGAGCGCTACGGCGCCCACCGGGTGATGGCCCTCGGCCTCGCGATCGTGGCCGGCGCCTTCGGCCTGCTGACGACGCTGACGACCGACACGCCCTACATCGTGATCGGCGCGGCGTTCGCGCTGCTCGGCGCCGGGATGAGCATCACCGCCGCCCCCGCCACCAGCGAGATCATGACCTCGGTCCCGCTGTCCAAGGCCGGCGTCGGCTCGGCGGTGAACGACACCACCCGTGAGCTGGGCGGCGCTCTGGGCATCGCGCTGCTCGGGAGCATCGCCAGCTCCGCCTACCGCTCCGCCGTCGACCTGGACGGACTCGGGCTGCCCGCCGGTGCCCGCGCCGCGGCGGGCGAGTCCATCGGGGCCGCCGCCTCGGTCGCCGGCCGGCTCCCGAACGGGGGCGAGCAGGTGGTGGCCCACGCCGCCTCGGCCTTCACCGATGCGTTCACCCTCGTCAACAGCGTGGCGCTCGGCATCGCCCTGGCCGCGGCGGCGGCCGTCCTCGCCCTGCGGCGGCGGGGCGAGGACGATCCGGGCGAGGAGCCGGTGGCCGACGACTTCGACGACTTCGACCTCGTGCTCGAACCGGCTGGCGCGTCCTCCGACGCGCGAGAATGAGGGCGTGGTCGACCTGGCCGCTGATGCCGTCGTCGAACTGGACCCGCGCGTCGAGCGCTCGCGCCGAGTCATCCTCGAGGCTGTCCTCGAGGAGCTCGGCGCGGTCGGCTACGGCCGGCTCACCATCGAGTCCGTCGCCGCCCGGGCCAAGGTCGGCAAGAGCACGATCTACCGCCACTGGCCCGGGAAGCTCGAGCTGGTCGAGGACGCCTTCCGCACCTTGAAGGCGTCGGTCATCGTTCCGGCCGAGGGAACGCTGCGCGACCGCGTCATCGAGATCCTCGAACAGGTGGCGTGCCTCATCGACCAGTCGACCTACTCGGCGTGCATGCCGGCCCTGATCGACGCCGCCGAGCGCGACCCCAACGTGCGGGCCTTCCACACCCGGTTCAGCGCCGAGCGGCGGGAGGGGCTGGTCGGGCTCCTGCGAGACGCCATCGCCTCCGGTGAGCTACCGGCCGCGACCGATCCCGACATCCTGGCCGACGCGCTGGTGGGACCGATCATCATGCGGCGGCTCTTCCTCGGCCAGACGGTCGGCCCCGGGATCGCGCGCGAGCTGGTCGACCAGCTGCTCCCGCCCGCCGGCGATCAGGACGGCGCCACCACCTCGGCGCCGTAGGCCTCGTACTCTCTCCCCTCGCGGGCCGCGAGATCCCGGCCGCTGCCCAGCTGGAACGGGCTGATCCCGCCTCGTACCCACGGGCCGACCGAGCCGGCCGCGACCGCCTTGGGCCCCTTGTCCCGCAGGCAGAAGCGGGCCCGGACCTCGTCCAGCGGCAGCGGCGCCAGCTCGAACCAGTCGAGCCGGAGGTAGTCGATGCTGTCGTTCCCGGTGACGTTGTCGTGGCACCAGGCCCCGCGGCGCATGGCGTCGGCGACCCGATGGGCCATCGACCGGCCGACGGACAGGTGGCCCGGATCGGCCTGGAACAGCCCCGCCCCCGTGCGCAGGTACCCGGTCTCGAACAGCGAGACGACCATGGCCAGCAGCGAGAAGGCCCGCATGTCGTCGTTGGCGCGGGCGATGAAGGCGAAGACCTCCAGCTCGGACTCGACCGTGGTCCCGTAGTCGGCGAGCACGTGCACCCAGTCGTGCTGGGCGAGCAGCGGCGGCGCCGATCCGGGCCGCCCCGGGAACGAGAAGCCACGGGCCTGGTACAGCTGCCACACCCCCCGGCCCAGCGATCCCTCGGGCAGCGTCCCCAGCGCGGCCCACCGCTCGGCCAGCTCGGGGTCGTCGGCCGCCAGGTCCCAGGCCGAGGCCAGCTCCTGCGAGGTGTGCAGCTCCCGGCGATCGGCCGCCGCCCAGTCGGCGGTGTACCCGTTGCGCTCGAAGTCGACGGCGGCGAGGCCCAGGGATCCGCGGGCGAACTCGCGGGCCACGCCGACCATGCCCTCGTCCACCCCCAGGGCCCGGGCGTACGCGGCGATGCGCTCGGTCACGTGCGCGGGCAGCGGGCGCAGGATCAGCCCCGCGAGCAGAGCGACCTGCACCCCGCGGGTGCGGAAGGCGAGGTTCCGGGGCCGGAGCACCTCGGCTGCCTCGGCCACGCTCACCGGGGTGAGGTCGCCGAGGTCCACGGGATGGTCGGTCATGGCCGGGAACAGCGCCTCGAGCAACAGGCGCTGGAGGTCGGTGAGGCCGCCCTCGGGCGCCACGACCGACGCGATGCCGCGGGCCGTGGCGGCCACCTCGCCGGCATCCGGCCGCGTCAGCAACACCTCGTCGGGACCGGGCAGGGGGACCAGCGGCTCCATCGCCGCAACCTACCGGTGACCCGGCGTGGAACGACCGCGGGTTTCAGCCGCCCACGTCGCCCTCGACGGTGTACTGGTCGTGTCGGTGGTACAGGTCGGCCCACTCGGCCTCGGACAGCTCGCGACCGGACGCCGAGAGCTCGGCCAGCTCCCGGAAGAACTCCTCCCGGGGGGTTCCGGGCGCGAACAGCACGAGGAAGCTGGCCATCTCGTCGGTGTCGTTGCGGAAGCCGTGGACGCCGTGCTCGGGCACGTGCAGGAACGACCCGGGCCCGGCCGGTGCCCACGTCCGGCCGTCGAGCAGGGTCGGCGTGCCCGACAGCACGTAGAACGACTCGGAGAACCCGGTGTGGATGTGCGGTCGGGCCCCGCCCGCACCGGGAGGCAGGTCGAACCGGAACAGGCCGTAGCGCCCGGCCGTGAGGCTGCCGGGCGCCACGAGGCCGACCTCGGTCGATCCCAACCGCAGGGTCTCGGCCGTACCCGCCCCGACCAGCGTGGCGCTCGCCTCGGCATGGGGCTGGGCCCCGCCGGCGCCGTGGACGAAGAACGACATGCCCCCAGGCTCGCGCCATATTCAATCAATCTGGTTTGATGCATCTGAGGCCGGGTAGGTGCGTGATGAGGGAGGCACCATGCACACCGACTACAAGCTCGACATGACGACGATGTTCGCCTACCACGATGCGCTCCGCCGCGACCTCGAGGCGGTCGCGCACATGACGGCTCGATCCGAGGGCTGGGACCGGTTCAAGCGCTTCCTGCACGCCCACCACGACGCCGAGGACGAGGCGCTGTGGCCGGTCGTGCGGCAGGCGCTGATCAGCCGGACCGACGACGCGGCGCTCCTCGCCGAGATGGAAGCCGAGCACGCCGAGCTCGCCCCGCTCCTGGAGGACATCGACGCTGCCCTCGCTCGCGGCGATTCCAGGCCCCGGGCCCGCGCTGAGCTGGCCATCCGGCTCCAGCACCACCTCACCCACGAGGAAGAGGCGGCTCTGCCGCTCATCGACCGCACCCTCGCCGAGGAGCAATGGATGCAGTTCGGCGAGGCCTCGGCGGAGAAGGTCCGGCCCGACATGCCCAGCTTCCTGCCGTGGCTGCTGGATGGCGCAGACGCCGAACGCACGGAACAGATGCTGGGCCATCTTCCCGAGCCGGTGCGTCAGAGCTATCGGGTCGAGTGGCAACCCGCCTACGCCGCGAGGGACTGGTGGGCGACCTGAGCCGCCGTCAGGCCCGGCGTCTCGCGGTCAGGTCGCCTCGACCACGACGGCGATGCCCTGGCCCACGCCGATGCACATGGTCGCCATCCCCCAGCGCCCGCCGCGGCGCTGCAGCTCGTGGACGAGCGTGGTGAGGATGCGGGCGCCGGACGCGCCGATGGGATGGCCGAGGGCGATGGCGCCGCCGTTGGGGTTCACGATGGCGCGGTCGAGCTCGGGCCAGCAGGCCAGGCAGGCCAGGGCCTGAGCCGCGAACGCCTCGTTGAGCTCGACCACGCTGAGGTCGGACCACCCGATGCCGGCGCGCTCGAGCGCCACGGCGGCGGCTTCCACCGGGCCGACCCCGTACAGGTGGGGCTCGACGGCTGACACCGCCCGGGCCGCGACGCGGGCCAGCGGCTCCACCCCGAGGTCGGCGGTGGCCCGCTCCCCCGCCAGCAGCACGGCGGCCGCGCCGTCGTTCATCGGCGACGAGTTGCCCGCGGTCACCGTGCCACCGTCCCGGAACACCGGTCGCAGACGGGCCAGGGCGTCGAGGTTGGTGTCGCCGCGCACGCTCTCGTCCCGGTCCAGGTCGGCGCCGGGCACGGGGACCACCTCGCCGGCGAACCGGTCCGCCCGCCACGCCGCCGCCGCCCGCTGGTGGCTGCGCAGGGCGAACGCGTCCTGGACCGGGCGGCGGATCTCGTACCGCTCGGCCAGGATCTCCGCCCCCGCGCCCAGTGGCACGGTCCACTCACCGGGCATGCGCGGGTTGACCAGCCGCCAGCCGAGCGTGGTCGAGTGCATGGTGCGGTCGCCGCGGTCGAAGCCGCGGTCGGGCTTGGCTACGACCCACGGCGCCCGGCTCATCGACTCCACGCCACCGGCGAGGCAGACGTCGGCGTCGCCGGTGGCGATCTCGCGGCTGGCGGCCGCCACCGCCTCGAGGCCGGAGCCGCACAGGCGGTTCTCGGTCACGCCCGGGACCGAGGTCGGCAGCCCCGCCAGCAGGGCCGCCATGCGGGCCACGTTGCGGTTCTCCTCGCCGGCGCCGTTGCCGTTGCCGAAATGGACGTCGTCGATGCGACCGGGGTCGAGCGCCGGCACCCGGTCGAGCAGGCCCCGCAAGGCGGCGGCAGCCAGGTCGTCGGGGCGGACGCCGGCCAGGCCGCCGCCGATGCGGCCCACCGGCGTACGCACCGCGTCGACCACGTAGACGGAGGCGGTCATGCAGGCTCCTCGGCTCGGGGGACCAGCCGGCGCCGGACGGGGAAGAACTGAACCGGCCGCCAGCGCTGCAGCAGCCCGTACAGGCCCTTCGGCGCCAGCACCGCCATCACCACGGCCACGGTGCCGAGGATGATGAAGCGCCAGGTGTCCGCCTCGGCCAGCTGCTCGTCGATGAACCAGAAGACTGCCACGCCGAGGATCGGACCGGTGGTGCTGCCGACCCCGCCGATCACCACGATGAAGATCACCAGCGCGGTCCAACGCAGCACGCTGAAGGCGGAGTCCGCCCGGGCCGACGGGCTGTTGAGCAGGATCACCGCCCCGGTGGCTCCCGTCCAGAAGGCGGCCACCACCCACACGATCAGCCGGGTCCGCCCCACGTCGACGCCCAGGCCACGGGCCCCGCCCTCGCTGTCCCGCACCGCCCGCAGCCCCAGGCCGAGCCGTGACCGCAGCACCAGCACCACGATGGCGGTGGCCCCGACCGCCAGGGCCAGCGCCAGCCAGTACGTGATGTCGTCGCGGGCCTCCCGCGAATAGGCGCCCAGCGAGTTGCGGGTGAGGCTGCGCACATCGCCGCCGGCCAGCGAGTCGCTCTCGATCACCAGCAGGCGGACGACCTCAGCGATGACCCAGGTGCCGATGGCGAAGTAGCCGCCCTTGAGCCGGAAGGCGAACAGCGCCACCGGGATCGACAGCACGGCCGCCACCAACCCGGCCAGGGCGACCGACAGGTAGGGGTCGATGCCGCGGTCCTCGGCGAGCGTCAGCAACGAGTACACCCCGATGCCGACGAACATCTGCTGGCCGATCGAGACCAGCCCGGCGAACCCCGCGAGCAGGTTCCACATCTGGGCCAGCGACAGGTAGATCAGCACGATCACCAGCGGGACCTGCAACGTGCGGTCGGGATCCCACTCCGGCAGCGTGGCCAGGGCGACCAGGAGCGCGCCGAAGACGACGAGCCCGGCGGTGGACTCGGGCGTCCTCCGGCTGATGCGGTGGGCGCCGCAGGTCATGCCCGCCCCTGCCGCCCGAACAGACCCTGGGGCCGGAACGCCAGCACGGCCAGGAACAGCAGGTGCCCGAACAGCACGCCCGAGAGCAGGTCGTAGCGGACGTCGACCTGGTTGCCCAGGGCCTGCGCGACGCCGAGCACGATGCCGCCCACCAGCGTGCCCCACAGCGAGCCCAGCCCGCCGATGACCACGGCCTCGAACCCGAACAGCAGGATCGACGGCCCCTCGGCGGGACCGAACGTCTGGCGGATGCCGATGAACACCCCGGCCAGCGCCACGGTGGCGAAGGCGATGGCCATCACCCGGGCGTAGATCCGCCGGTCGTCGATGCCCATCAGCCGGGCCGTGTCCGGGTCGTCGGACGTGGCCCGGAAGGCGCGGCCCGCCCGCGTGCGGGACAGCAGGAGCTGCAGGGCCACCAGCACGACCACCGCGGTGCCGAGCGTCAGCAACGGGAACCAGCCCACCGCGATGTCGTCGGTGAGGCGGATGCTGGCCGTCTCGATCGAGCCCGCGTCCAAGCCCTGCGAGTCGGCGCTGTAGTGCTGCAGCAGCGCGTTCTGGATGACCACGCCCAGGCCGAACGTCACCAGGATGGCGGGCAGGGGGTCGGGCCCGATCGTCCGGTCGAAGACGTAGCGCTGGGTGAGGTAGCCGGCCGCGGCCATGAGCGGCACCACCACCAGCAGGGACACGAACGGGTTGACGTCGAGGATCGTGGTGGTCGACACCGCCAGGTAGGCGGCGAGGATGGCCAGGTCGCCGTGCGCCAGATTCACGAACCGCATCACGCCGAACGACAGCGACAGGCCGGTGGCCACCAGCGCGAACAGCCCGCCGAGCAGCACGCCCTGCACCGCGGCGTTGGCCCAGCTCACGTCCTGACCTTTCCGAAGTAGGCGGCGGTGATGTCTTCGCGGTCGACCGAGGCGGGCGTGCCGGTGAGCGAGACCCGGCCCTCCAGCAGGCACACGATGCGGTCGGCCAGCGCCAGGGCCTGGCCGATGTCCTGCTCCACGATCAGCACGGTGGTCCCGCCCCCGATGATGTCGGGCAGCGCCGCGTAGAGGCGCTTGATCACGACCGGGGCCAGCCCCAGCGACGCCTCGTCCAGCAGCACCAGCCGCGGGTTGCTCATGAGCGCCCGGCCGATGGCGACGGCCTGGCTCTCGCCGCCCGACAGCACACCGGCCGGTCGGGAGAGCAGCGGCTCGATCACCGGCAGCACCTCCAGCACCCGGCCTATGTCCCACTGACCGGGGCGGCGGCCGTGCGCGCCGACCAGCAGGTTCTCCTCGACGCTCAGGCTCGGGAACAGCCGCCGGCCCTCGGGGACCAGCGCGATGCCCTCGGCCACCCGCCGGTAGGCGGGCACCGCGAGCAAGTCGGCCCCCGCGAAGCGCACCGTGCCCGCGGTGGCCGGGACCAGCCCGGCGATGGCCCGCAGCAGCGTGGTCTTGCCCGCACCGTTGGCCCCGATCACGGCCACGGTCTCGCCCTCGGCGACGCGCAGATCGACACCGAACAAGGCCTGGAAGGCGCCGTAGCCGGCCGACAGACCCTGGATCGCCAGCAGCGGCTCGCTCATTCCGGCGCCACCCCCATGTAGACCTCCTGCACCGCCGGGCTGGCCATCACCTCGTCGGGGTCGCCCTCGGCGATCCTCCGACCGAAGCTCATGGCCACCATCCGGTCGACCACTGCCAGCAGGGCATGCACGACGTGTTCGATCCATACGATCGTCATGCCCTCCGAACGGAGGGCTTTCACATCGTCGATGAGGTCGAGCACCTCGCCGTCGGTCAGGCCCCCCGCGATCTCGTCGAGCAGCAACACCCGGGGCCGGGTGGCGAGGCCGCGGGCCAGCTCGAGCCGCTTGCGAGACAGCAGGCCCAGCGTGCCGGCCCGGTCGTTGGCGCGGTCGAGCAGGTGCGTCCGCTCCAGGGCGGCGACGGCCGGGGCCACTGCCTCCCGCTCGCGAGCCGGGCGCCCGGAGCCGAACACCGCAGCGACGAGCACGTTCTCGAACACGGTCAGGTCCTCGAACGGGCGCGGCACCTGCGCGGTGCGGGCCAGGCCGGCGTGGCACCGCCGATCGGCCCGCTGGCGCGTCACGTCGACACCGTCGAAGGTGATCGTGCCCGCGTCGGGGTGCTCGTCGCCGGCGATCAGGTTGAGCAACGTCGTCTTGCCCGCCCCGTTAGGGCCGACGATGCCGAGCGCGTCGCCCTCGGCCACCGCCACCGACAGGTCGTCGATGACCGTGACCCCGTAGGACTTCGACACGCCGCGGACGTCGAGAAGCGGCGCCGTCATGTCATCGGCTGGATCGTCCCGTCGACCGGCAGGTCCGGGAGCTGCTCGTTGACGTTGATCGCCAGCTCCAGCGGGTAGTCGGTGCCCTCGACCCACTGGCCGGCCACCAGCGGCGTCTTGGAGAAGTTGGGCACGGGGCCCGACGAGAAGTCGATCGGCCCCACCACCGTCGCCAGGTCCGTGGACCCCAGAGCCTCACTCAGCGCGTCGACATCGCTCGACCCCGCCCGCTTGAGGGCGTCGATGGCCACCTCGAACAGCGCGTGGGCGAAACCGAGCGGCTGGGTGGGCTGGGCGCCCGCCTCGTCCGCGAAGGCGGCGGCCAGCTCGGCGGCGGTCTGGCCGGTCAGCGAGGACGTGAACGGGTGGCGCTCGGTCCACCAGATCTCCGTGCTCAGCCCCTCGCCCCGCGGGTAGGACTCGACCGCGCTGGGGAACAGCAGCGCCTTGGCCACCGTGACCACCGGCGGCGAGAAGCCCTGCTGCAACGCCTGGCTCTGGAAGTTGGCGAAGGTCGGCGGGGGTACCACCCCCGACACGATGGTGACGCCGGCCGCCCGGAACTGATCGATCTGCGAGCTGAAGTCCTGGGTGTCGAGCGGGAACCTCCCGGGGTCGACCACGGTGAAGCCCGCGGCCTCGAGCGCCGGCGGCAAGCCGACGTTCGCGTCGCTCCAGGCGTTGCCGTCGGGGTCGTTGGGCCACAGGCCGCCCACCACCTTGGCCACGCCCGCCTGCTCCCACAGGGCGATGAAGTTCTCGATCACGTCCTCGAGGCCCCAGAAGAAGTGCCAGTTGTAGGCCGAGGCCTGCTCGGGCTGGTCGACGTCGGGGCCGAGCTCCCCGCCCGTGCCCAGGTAGTGCGGCTGCCAGGGCGCCACGGTCGAGATGCACGGGACCTCGCCCAGGTCGCAGGCGCTGGCCACGGGGACCGTCGTGTCGGGCGTCGACGACACCAGCATGAGGTTGACCCCTTCGCCGATGAGCTCTTGGGCCACCTCGCCGGCGCGGCCCGCGTCGGACTCGCTGTCGCGGTCGAGGATCTCTATCGAATCGCCGTAGCTGTCCTTCATGGCGGCCAGGATGAAGGCGTCGGCCTCGCCGAACGGCGCCAGCGCGCCGGTGCGAGGTGTGACGTAGCCGATCTTCGCCGAGGGGATGTCGCCCCCTCCACCGCCCTCGCCGGCGGCGCTGCTGCCGCTGTCGTCGTCGTCACCGCAGGCGGCGATGATCCCGCCCCCGATGCCGGCCGCCGCCGCTCCCTGCAGGAAGCCGCGCCGCGTGAGCACCAGCCTCCGATGCTGCCTGTTCATCTGTGCCCCCCCTTGGGTACATCACTAGCGATGGGACGGGACGGCGGCCGGACGCCGTCCCGCGAACGCGTCGTCGAGCATCCGGCGGATGCCCTCGGGCTCCGGCCGGCGCACGTTGCCGGCGGCTGCGGCCACCACGCGGCGGGTGGCCTCGTCGAGGCCGGCGGCGGGCATCCCCATGGCGGCCAGGCTCGCCGGTGCCTCGACCGACGCGGCCAGGTCGTGGAGCGCGCCGGGGGCGTCGCCCGTCCCCAACGCGCATTCGATGCGGGCCAGCGCCTCGGGGATGGCCGGCCCGTTGTACGCCAGCGCGTGGCCGAGCACGACCGCGTTGGTGTCCCCATGGTCGAGGCCGAACATCCCGCCGAGCACGTGGCAGGTCTTGTGGTGCAGGGCCGTGCCCGCCGAGGCCAACGCCGTCCCCCCGAGGTAGGCGCCGTACAGGGCGTCGGTCCGGGCGCCGAGGTCGCCCGGTGTGGCGCACACCTCGGGCAGGCTGCGGTGCAGGGCGCGGATGCCCTCCAGCGCCACCAGCGAGGCGACCGGGTTGGCCCGCGGGCCGTACAGGGCCTCGACGCAGTGGGCCAGGGCGTTCATCCCCGATGGTCCCGCCACGCGAGGCGGCAGCCCCATCGTGAGCTCGGGGTCGTACACCACCAGCCGCGGCTTCACCCGGGGGTCGGTGCCGGTGCGCTTGTGGCCACCTTCGCTCAGACCCCAGATGCTGGTCATCTCCGAGCCCGAGTAGGTGGTGGGCACCGCCGCCAGCGGCGCGTCATAGGCCAGGGCCACCGCCTTGCCGAACCCGATGGCCGATCCGCCCCCCACCGCCAGCAGCGCGTCGGGGCCCAGATCGGCGGCCAGGCACCGGGCCTCGGCCGCGGCTGCCTCCGGGACATGCTGGACCACGGCGGGGTAGTGGCCGACGACCCGGTCGCCCAGCAGGTCGAGCACCGGCGGGGCGTGGCGGTCGCCGGCCAGCAGCAGGACCCGGGCCGCGCCCAGGGCGTCCAGCTCTTCCGGGAGCCGACCGAGCGTGCCGGGCCCGAACAGCACGCGGCCGCCGACGGCCTCGTATGTGAACGGTGTCATCCGGCGCGGCTTCCGGCGACCTCGAGGCCGCGCAGGGCTTCCAGCTCCGCAGCCGTGGGCGGGGCAGTCTCGGCCACGTCCGCGGCGACCGCCAGGTCCCAGCCGGTGGCCGCCCGCGCCTCCTCGACGGTGCGGCCCGGGTGGACGGCGGTCAGCACCAACTCGTCCCGCTCGGGGTCGCGGCCCAGCACGCCGATGTCGGTGATGACCGTGGCCACCCGCTCCCCGAGCGACGTGCGGAAGCCGACATGCTCGACGAACGTGCGCGGGCTCTGGCGCACGACCACGACCACCCGGCCGCTGGACCGGGCGATCTCGGGCGCGCCCCCGGCCCCGGGGAGCCGGACCCGGGGCGCCTCGTACGAGCCGATGACGGTGGTGTTGATGTCGCCGCGCCGGTCGAGCTCGGCCGCCCCCAGGAAACCGACGTCTATGCGGCCCGGCTGCAGCCAGTAGTTGAAGATCTCCGGCACCGACACCACCGCGTCGGCCGTCTCGGCGAGCTCGCCGTCGCCGATCGACAGCGGCACGACCTGGGGCTTGGACCCGATGGTGCCGGACTCGTACACCAGCACGAGCCGGGGCGCGTGGGTGCGCCGGGCCAGGTTGGCCGCGAGCGAGGGCATGCCGATGCCGACGAAGCACACCTCGCCGTCCGCGAGGTGGCGCGCCGCCGCCACCGTCATCATCTCGTCGGCCGACCAGGCCACGATGATCTCGTCGGCCGAGGTGCCGATCCTCTGGTCGGCCGAGGCGGCCTCCTGGGCAGTCAAGCGCCGGCCTCGCCGTCCAGCCAGGGGTAGCGGGCGGTGTCCTGCCCGGCGTAGTCGGGGTCGAGGTAGATGAACACGCGCTGGATCAGGAAGTCCCGGATCTCGAACACGTCGCACCACCGGCCCGCGCCCCACTCCGGCACGCCCGAGCGCCACGGGCCGTCGCGGTGCTCGCCGTGGCTGGTCCCCTCGCACACCAGCACGTCCGAGCCGGAGAAGATCCAGTTGAACTCGGAGAAGTGGTGCTCGATCCCCTTGAGGGTGCCGCCCACGTCGCCGAACAGCTGGCCGATCTGCTCCTTGCCCGAGGCGATGCCCCACTTCGGGAAGTACACCTGGGCGTCGTCGGCGAACAGGTCGAGGATGCTGCTGCCGTCCGAGGTCTGGCCGCCCCGATCGAACGCCTTGAGGTACTCGATCGCCACGCTCTTGCGCTGCTCGTCGGTCATGGTCTGGGTTGCGACGGCCATGGGTTCCCTCCCTTTACGCCGTGGTCGGCACGCGGCCTGCCACGTTGTCCTGCATCCATTGCCGGAACGTCTCGCGGTCCCGGCTGATCCCGTCCCACGCCGCGTAGGCGGCGTTGTCGCGCACCGAATACCCATGTGCGTAGCTGGGCGCCGCGCCGCCCGGGACCTCGGCCACGGCGGTGACCACCCACGAGGGCAGCACGACGGCGCCGGGCCGCTCGTCGAGCTCGTCGACGATCTCCTCCACGGTCACGATGGATCGCTCGGCGGCCAGGACCGCCTCCTTCTGCACGCCGGTGATGCCCCACAGCTGGACGGTGCCGGCGCGGTCGGCCCGCTGTGCGTGCACGATGGTCACGTCGGGGCGCAGCGCGGCCACCGCGGTGAGCTGCTCGCCCGTGAAGGGGCAGTCGATGGCGGCGACGTTGGCCGTGCAGCCCACCAGGTCGGTTCCGGCGTAGCCGCGCAGGACCCCGAAAGGCAGCCCCGACGCCCCCGCCACGTAGCGGTTGGCCATCCCCGCGTGGCTGTGCTCCTCCAGCTCCAGCGGCCGGGGCCAGCCGTTCTCGACCGCGTCCCGGAATCGGTGGAGCGAGCCGACGCCGGGGTTGCCGCCCCAGGAGAACACCAGCTTGCGGGCGCACCCCATGCCGATGAGCTGGTCGTAGACGATGTCGGGCGTCATGCGCACGAGCGTCAGGTCCCGGCGGCCCTGGCGGATGATCTCGTGCCCCGCGGCGTGGGGGATGAGGTGGGTGAAACCCTCCAGCGCCACCACGTCGCCGTCGTGCACGTGGGCGGCCACCGCGTCGTGCAACGTGGTGATGGTGGCCACGCCGTCAGCCCCTCGGGTACCAGGGGGGGATGTCGGCGTCCACATTGACCCACACCGACTTCGGGTCGGTGTAGCCCCGCATGGCCTCGAAGCCCATCTCGCGCCCGTACCCCGACTGGCCCACGCCGCCGAAGGGCGATCCCGGGCTCACCCGCTTGTAGCAGTTGACCCACACCATGCCGGCGCGGAACGCCCGGGCCAGGCGGTGGGCGCGGGACAGGTCCCGGGTCCAGAGCCCGGCTCCGAGGCCGTAGTCGGTGCTGTTGGCCACCGCCACTGCTTCCTCGTCGCCGGCGAAGGTGGACACCGTGACGAACGGCCCGAACACCTCCTCGCGGCACACCCGGGCCGTCGGATCGGCGCGCACGACCGTCGGCAGCACGTAGCAGCCCTTGTCCAGCGCGGGGTCGTCGGGCGCCCGGCCGCCGGCCAGGACCTCGCCGCCCTCGTCCTCGGCCACCTTCACATAGGACAGCACCCGGTCGCGGTGCTCGGGCGAGGTCAGCGGGCCCATCTCGGTGCCGGGTGCCAGCGGGTCGCCCACCCGCAGCGAGCGGGCCAGGGCCAGGAAGCCGTCCAGGAACTCCTCGGCGATGGCCTCGTGCAGCACCAGCCGGGACCCGGCGATGCACGCCTGGCCCTGGTTGTGGAAGATGGCGAAGGCGGAGCCGTTCACCGCCGCGGCCAGGTCGGCGTCGGCGAACACCACGTTGGCGCCCTTGCCGCCGAGCTCGAGGTGGACGCGCTTGAGGTTGCCGGCGGACGCCTCCACGATCGAGCGCCCGGTGCGGGTGGAGCCGGTGAAGCTCACCTTGTCGATGTCCGGATGGGCCGCGATGCGGGCGCCGGCGTCGTGGCCGTAGCCGGTGACCACATTGACAACGCCCGGCGGCAGGCCGACCTCCACCATCAGCTCGCACAGGCGGAGCGTCGACAGCGGCACCAGCTCCGACGGCTTCATCACCGCGGTGTTGCCGGCGGCCAGCGCCGGGCCCAGCTTCCAGCTGGTGAACATGATCGGGAAGTTCCACGGCACGATGTGGCCGACGACGCCCACCGGCTCGGGCGTCACGTAGTTCAGGAACCCGGCGGTATCGACCGGGATGACCGAGCCCTCGAACTTGTCGGCCAGGCCGCCGAAGTAGCGATAGGTGGCGGCGGTGCGGGGGACGTCGAGGACCGTGGTGTCCTTCAGCGGGTGGCCGGTGTCGGTCGACTCCAGCCTCGCCAGCTCCTCGGCGTGGTCTTCGATGGTGTCGGCCAGGCGCTGCAGCACCCGGCCCCGCTCGGCTGCCGGCGTCTCCGCCCACGCCGGGAAGGCGGCGCGGGCGGCCGCGACGGCCCGGTCGACGTCGGCGGCGCGCGCCTCGGCCACCTCGGCCAGCAACGACCCGTCGTGGGGGTTGCGGACCTCGATGGTGCCGCCCTCGAGCGCGTCGACGAAGTCGCCCCCGATGAACAGCCGGGTCTGCACGTCAGAACTCGACGGCGGTCTTCGGCGCCTTGCCCTCGGCGATGAGGTCGGGCAGGGCGGGCGAGCCGTTCTCCCACACCAGCAGCATCGCCCGCTTGGGCGAGTAGCCCTGGTGGCGGATGTCGGCCGGCATGGCGGCCACATCACCCGACTTCATGACCACGTTGGCCCGGGGCGCTCCCGACTCGCGGTCCTCGACCTTCCAGTGGATCTCGTCGGAGAGCTGGACGAACCACTCGACCCGGTCGTTGCCGTGGATGATCGGGAGGATGAACTCCTCGGTGGTCGGGCAGTACAGGCTCTCCTTGCACACCGAGACCACCGAGGGGTTCCAGGTGACGTCGCTGCGCGACAGGTAGGCGTACAGGTTGAAGGCGGCGACCTCGCCCTCGTAGCCCGCCTCGGGCTCGACGGCCGGCTCGTCCTGCGGCACATCGGCGAACATGCGGTTGATGGGGTGGCCGGTCGCGTCGCTGCGCAGCGGCTCGTCCCCGGGGACCCCGACCATGCGCTCGGCCGTGACCCGGGTGCGGGTCACCGCGGCCAGGTTGTCGCCGTTCTTCCCGCCGAAGGCCGACCCGGTCTCCTGCGGGGCGGCGAAGGGGTCGAAGCCGTCGTTGGTCCAGTCGGCGAGCATGGCCTGGAACGTGGCCATGATGTGGCCGGCGTCGAAGTTCTCCTGGTGGTCGAGCTCGGCCTTGCGGTAGGCGTCGTTGTAGCGGCCGGCGAACAGATCGACGTTGCCGTAGTGGTTCATCGTCCCGATCACCGCGTCGAAGTTGACGATGCCGTAGAAGAAGTTCCAGGCCACGTCGCGCATGAGCGCCTTGAGGAAGGCCTCGACGGACATGACGTGGCGGCCCGTGGGCCACTCGATGTGGGCGAAGTGCTCGTCCCGGCTGAAGACGAAGCCGCCGAGGCGGAAGCTGCTGTAGCCGTGCTCGTTGCGTTCGCCGGTCTCGACGGGGATGTCGGTGGTGGTCATCGCTCGCTCCTCACCCGGTCACGCGGTCTGGCAGATGTCGGCCCACCGGTAGACGGTGTCGGGGCCCTCGATGGTCTGGAGCAGGATCACGCTGGGCTGCTCGGCCCGGAACCGGTAGCAGCGCCCGGCCGGCAGCAGCGCCATGTGGCCCCGGCCGGCGGTGATGCGGCCCATGGGGGTGCCGGCGGGCTCGCCGGCGACGGCCACTGATCCCTGGGCGCGGGGGTCGACCTGCGGCTCGGCCGGGTCGAGCAGCTCGACCACCACCTCGCCGTCCACCACGAGGGCGAACTCGTCGTGGGGTGCGGCCCGCCACTCGGAGGTGCCCTCGGCCCGGATGACCTCGAGCACGTACTGCATGTTCTTGGCCACCGCCACCTTCTCCCAGGGGCTCGCCGCGCTGGCCACGTCGAACATGTTCGAGAACACGTAGTTCTTCGGATCGTCGTTGATCACCTCGACGCCGCCCTTGTCGTAGCGGGCGAGCGAGGCGAACGCGGTGGTGTACGTCGCCATGGTTCCCCTCGTATCTTTCCTCGTGTGTTCGCATAGCGTACACTCGTGCGCAATGTGAACACTTCGACCTTTGTCGAGCATGGGAGGCATGTCAAGGGTGGACTTCGTGCAGTCGCTGGAGCGCGGGCTCGCCGTCATCCAGAGCTTCGACGCCGATCACCCTCACCTCACGCTGAGCGAGGTCGCGGCCCGCACCGGCCTGACGCGGGCGACTGCCCGGCGGCTGCTGCTCACCCTGGGCCAGCTGGGCTACGTGTCGACCACCGGGCGGCAGTTCTCCCTCACGCCGCGTGTGCTCGACATCGGCTACGCCTACCTGTCGTCACTCAACGTGCAGCAGATCGCCCAGCCCTACCTGGAGGCGCTGTCCGAGCGGGTGCATGAGTCGGTGTCCGTCACGGTGCTGGACGGCGCCGACATCGTCTACATCGCCCGCGTGCCGACCAAGCGGATCATGACCATCTCGCTGGGCCTCGGCAGCCGCCTCCCCGCCTACTGCACGTCGATGGGGCGGGTGCTGCTGGCCGAGCTGGAGCCGGACGAGCTCGACGCCGCCCTGCCCGCCTCGCTGGAGCGGCACACCGAGCGCACGGTCGCCACGGTGGCCGACCTGGCGGTCGTGCTGAAGCAGGTGCGGGCGCAGGGGTGGGCGCTGGTCGACCAGGAGCTGGAGATGGGCCTGCGGTCGGTGGCCGCGCCTCTGCGGGACGCGTCGGGCCGGGCGGTGGCGGCCATGAACATCTCCACCCAGGTGGCCCGCACCGGCCTCGAGCAGATCCACGACGAGCTGGTCCCCGACCTCGTCGCCACCGCCGGGCGCATCAGCGAGTCCCTCGCCAAGCGATGAGCACCGCCGCCGCGGGCGACGCGCTGTGGGACCGGGTCCTCGCGCTGGCGTCCGGGCTGCGCTCCGCCGGAGTCGACGTCGCGCTGTCCCAGCTGCTCGACGCGGCGGAGGCGCTGCGCCACATCGAGCTGGCCGACCGCGAGGAGTTGCGCATGGCGTTGCGGACCACGCTGGTCAAGCACGCGCACGAGCTGCCCCGCTTCGACGCGCTGTTCGACGTGAGCTTTCCGGCCCGCCCGCCCGCGCCCGGAGACCCGGCCCCGCTGGCGCCGCCACCGCCGGGGATCGTCGCGCCCGCGGCAACTCCCGCGCTGGGAGAGCGGGTGCGGGCCGCGGTCGACGCCGGCACCGAGGCCGAGCTGCGGCTGCTGGCCGAGGAGGCGGTGGCCCGCCACGCCGGCTTCGAGCAGGGCGCCCGCAGCGAGCGCTACCACGTCTACCGGGTGCTGCGGGCGGTCGAGCTGGCCCACCTGCTGCACGACGCCCTGCGCCGGGCCCGGGAGCGGGGGGACGAGCTGTCCCGCGCCGAGGTGTCGGCCCGGGTGGAGGCGCTGCGCCGGCTCATCACCGAGGAGGTGCGAGCCCGGCTGGCCGTCGCCGGCGATCCCGGGCTGCTGGCTCCCTTGACCAGCCCGTTCGACGTGGAGCTGGCCCGGGCCACCGCGGGCGAGCTGGCCGAGGTGCGCGCCGCGGTGCGGCCGCTGGCCCGCCGCCTGGCCGCCCGCCTGCGGCGCCGCCGCCAGAGCTTGCGGTCGGGGGCGGTGGACATGAAGCGCACCGCCCGGCGGTCGGTGGGCACGGGCGGCGTGCCTCTCGACGTGGCTTACCGCCGCCCCCACGCCCACCGGCCCGAAGTGTTCACCCTGTGCGATGTGTCCGGCTCGGTGGCCGACTTCGCCGGCTTCACGCTGACGCTCATCTCGGCCCTGGCCGGGGAGCTGGCCGCCACCCGGTCCTTCGCCTTCGTGGACGCCGTGGACGAGATCACCGACGTGGTCGACGCCTGCCCGGGAGTGGTGGAGCCGTGGCAGATCCTCCAGCGCGGCCGGGTCATCGGTGCCGACGGGCACTCCGACTACGGCACGGTGCTGGCCCAGTTCCGCGACCAACACGGGCGCGCCCTCGGCGACCGCTCCACGGTGATCATCACCGGCGACGCCCGCAACAACTACCGGCCCACCGGCGCCTCCACCCTGGCCGAGCTCTCGCACCGGGCGCGGGCCGTCTATTGGCTCAACCCCGAGCCCCGCGACCAGTGGGACGTCACCGACTCGGTGCTCGGCGCCTATGCCCCCCACTGCCGCGGGGTCTTCGAGGTCCGCACGCTCCGCCAGCTGGGCGAGGCGGTGGAGCGCATCCTGTGACCTACCGCGGCAGCTCCTGGTTGGAGTAGTAGGGCCTGCGGAACGGGAACTCGGTGACGACCCACCGGGCCAGGGCGTCGTAGAGCTTGGCGTAGTAGCCGCGCTCATACGCCTCGCCGGTCACCCACCAGCTCACGTCGACGTCGTGGCGCAGCAGGTCCTCGGTCAGAGCCACCCGCCGCCCCATCGGGTACAGGTAGCAGCACCCGAGGTACCGGCCGGAGTCATCGCGCACCACATAGGAGAACGAGTACCCCTCCCGGAACTCGAGTTCGTGCCACACCAGGTCCGCGTAGTTGTCCTCCGGTGTGACCGCCTCGGTCGGCCACCCGCCGCCCCGGGTGCGGGCGATCAGGTCGAGGCTGGCGTTGATGCCGCTCACGTCGTCGTCGAGATCGGCCCGGGTCAGCACCGACGCCCGGATGTCCTCGTACGCCAGGTCCCGCGGCGGCCGGAACCCGGCCGGGAGGTCCAGGCTCTTCACCAGGCCCGCGTAGTCCATCGGGCTCATTCTGCCGGAGCCGGCCCGGTGCTCCGCCGCACGACGAGCTCGGTAGGGATCGTCCGATGCCTCACCGGGGCCTTGGTGCCCGAGCGGCGGTGATCGATGGCCTTGAGGAGGGCATCGGCGGCGAGGCGGCCCTTGCCGGCGACATCCTGGCGGACCGTGGTGAGCGGGGGGCGGCTGCGCCGGGCGACGGGGCTGTCGTCGAAGCCGACCACGGACAGGTCGCCGGGGACCGCCGACCCGAGCTCCTCCGCGACCGTCACGACGCCGAGTGCCAGCACGTCGGAGAAGCACAGCACGGCGGTGGGCCGCGGCTGGGCGAGCAGCACCGAGCGGGCCGCCTCGATGGCGTCGTCGTCGGTGTTGGCCGACGCCTGGACGACGGTGGGGTGCACGCCCGCGGCCTCCAGGGCGTCGAGCCAGCCGAGCATGCGCTGGCGTTGCGGATGACCGACGGCCGCCGCCAACGGGTCGTCCACGGGGCCGCCCGGCTCGCCTACCGCCAGGGTGATGATGGCCACTCGCCGGTGCCCGAGGTCGATGATGTGCTGCGCCGCGGCGCGGGCACCGCCCCGGTCGTCGACGTTGATGCTGGTGATGCCGGGCACCGGGTCCTGGTCGACGAACACCACGGGCAGCTGGCGGCGGAGCAGCCAGTCGCGCGCGGACGAGTCCGGACGGCACGAGTACACCAGGGCGCCGTCCATGGCCAGGTCCCGGGCCGGCACCACGTCGTCCCGGTCGTGTGAGGTCAGCAAGGTGAGCGCGAGCCCGGTGGGCGCCATTTCGTCCACCACGGCCCGCATGAAGTTGGTGGCCACCTCGTCGGCGAAGGAGTACTGCAGCGAGTCGGTCAGCAGCACTCCGACCGCTCCGGTGGTGCCCCGGGCGAGGGCCCGGCCCGCGGGATCGGGCCCGACGTAGCCCAGCTCCTGGGCGGTGGCGAGCACGCGCTCGCGCAGCTCGGCGGACAGCTGGTCCGGGCGGGAGAACGCGTTGGAGACGGTCATGCGGCTCACGCCGAGCCGGTCGGCGATCGTCTGGAGCGTCACCCTCGCCATCCCACCACCCTGGTCGCTCCGGGCGAGCCAGGGAAGGATCAGTGGGGGCGGCGTCTCGGCCGGGACCGCCGGACCGGTGCGCCGGGCAGGGCCCGGTGGGCGAACCGGCGCACGGACCCCTCGGCGTAGAGCTGGGCCAACACGAAGTACGGAGGCATGGCGACCCCTCTCGGATCGGGTTCTGTACCGATACAGTAGCCGAGTGTTCTGTATCGGTCAAGAAGGTTCGCCTTGCCGCCGCGTGAGGACCTACCGAGCCTGGCCGAGCCACTCCTCGAACGTCGTCGAGGCGAGCCGAGCGCCGTCGCCGGGGACCAGCGTGCGCTCCCGGAGCCGGGCGCCGAAGTACCGCGCCTCGGGGTCGGCCACGACTTCGCGAGAGTCGTGGCGGTCGCGCAGGGCGCGACCGATGAGCTCGTCGAGCCGGAGCTGCTCGGGCCCCGCGACCTCGACGATGCCGTTGGCCGGCGAGCCGACGCTGACCTCGCCCACGGCGGCGGCCACATCGTCGGCGGCCATGGGCTGGATGAGCACCGGAGCCAGGCGCACGCTCTTGCCGTCGGTGGCGTCGTCCGCGATCCGGGCGACGAACTCGAAGAACTGGGTCGCGTGGACGATCGAATACGGGATGCCGGAGCCCTTGATCAGGTTCTCCTGCGCGATCTTGGCCCGGAAGTAGCCGCTCTCGGTCAGGCGCTCGGTCCCCACGACCGACAAGGCCACGTGGTGCCGCACGCCCGCCGCGGCTTCGGCCGCGAGCAGGTTGCCGGTCGAGGTCTGGAAGAACTCCAGCACGGCTGCGTCCTCGAAGGACGGGGAGTTCGAGACGTCGACCACCACGTCGGCACCTTCGACGGCGCCGGCCAGGCCCTCGCCGGTGAGCGTGTTGACGCCCGAGTCGGGCGAGGCCGCCACGACCTCGTGCCCGTGCTCGCGGAGCTTGGCGACGAGCTTGGACCCGATCAGCCCGCTGCCGCCGATGACGACGACCTTCATGGTGTGCGGGGTGCTGGCGTCGGCCCAGCTGGAGGTGGGCATGCCGCGGAGGTAGGCGGGGGCGGACTGTCGGCCTCGGGTCTCCATGGGTCACTCTCCTTGACGGGAATGTCGATGAACTCGCCGGGCTCGAAGCCGGTCGGCTGCAGGTCGGAGTTGGACAGGTACATGCTCATGACCGGGCCCTCTGGGCGTGTCCTTTCTTTGCTGGCAGGGCCAGCGTCGCGCCCGGGGAGTCCGATCGCCTCCGTGGAACTCCCTAGTGAGTTCCTGGTCGACCGCGCCCGGGACTCCCACGGATGCGATGGCCCCGCCCCCGGAGCGATGCTGGATCACGGCCCGCCGCGGACGCGCGAGGCCGTCGACCAAGGAGTTGAAGATGTTCGAAGCGACCGCCGTACCGTGAAGGGCCTCGTCGACCGGCGGGTCGACGACGCGGCGGCCCGCGACGTCGCCGCCGCCTACGCCGGCGCCCGCATCCGCCTCGATCCGCTCACCCGGGTGGCCTATGCGCGCCTCGTCGCCGAGTCGGACCGGCTGTTCGGGCTGATCACCTGCCCCGATCAGCCCGATCCGGTCCGGGTGTGCTTCACGACCAGCCCCGTCCCCTATCGGGACTCGGCGGAGCTGATCGCCTCGGTCTCGGATGATGGGCTGCTCGAAGTGGCCACGGTCGCCACCGATCTCCACCGGCGCCACCCGCTCATGGACAGCACGCGGGGTGGCGAATACGACCGCTTCCGCGCCGTGCACGACATCCTGGGCCACGCCGGGCTGAGTCTGGGCTTCGACCGCCACGGCGAGTTCGCCGTCTGGCTCTACCAGGAGCGCTTCCACAGCCCGGCCGCCCGCCGGGCCCTTGCCACCGAGCTCCACGGCCAGCACAGCGTCTACTGGACGACGGGCCACATGGCCGAGCCCAAGGCGGTCCTGCTGGATCCCGGCCTCCTCGACCGCAGCCGCCGGGCCCCTCACCCGAAGGGCTAGCTCCTCAGGAGGATCAGGTCGGCGACCATGCACGGGACGCAGAAGTCGCAGACGACACACGCCACCATCGAGACCGTGGTCAGCTCGTTCACGGGCTCGCCCTGCATCGCCTGGGCGAAGTCCCGGATGGCGGTGTCGACCCCGTGCGGGGTGGGCGACTCGCAGGCGTCCGATCCGAAGGCCCATCCGCTCTCGCGGCCGGGGCCGTAACCGACCAGGAAGCCGACCCGGGCCAGCACCTCCGCGAGCAGGCAGCGGCTAGCGCCCACGCTGCCCTCGCCGATGCCCCCGTACATGATCTCGAGGGCCACCTCCGTCGCATACCGCTCGCCGGCCGGCGCCGCGTCCTTGGTGGGGTAGCCGGCTTCCTTGGCCCACTCGACCGCCGCCTCACTCCCGGCGGTGGCAGCCTGGTCGAGCAGCTCGAGCTCGGGGCTGCCCTGGACCACCACCGGGACCACGGGCTCGCCGGGCGGCTTGCCCGCCGGCGTCTTGGGGCGCACCGGCCCGCTCGGCCCCGGGTCGGGGGTGGGCTCGCTGGGGATCGGCAGCTCCACCACCACCTGCCCGAACCGTCCCTCCCGCTTGAGGGTGGGCTCGTGGCTGACGAAGTCGGCGAGCTCGAGGACCCGTTCGCGAGTGGGCAGGTCGGTGACCTTGTCCGCCGCCGCCCGCAGGGCGGGCACGATCTCGTGGCGGTCGCGCAGGCCCTTGAGCGGTGCGACCACCGGCAGGAGTGCCTGGCGAGCCGTGCTCGGCTCGGCCGCCCGCGCCTCGACGTGCCGGAAGATGCGGATCAGCTCGTCGGTGGCCCCGGCGGGCGTGCCGGACGCCAGCGACTCGACCACCACCACCCGGTGCAGGTCGACGAGCCGGCTGGGATCGGCCAGCACCGCGTCGGCGAAGGCTTCGCCGGGCCGGCCGGCAGCCTGCCGGGCGGCGACGCCGACCTCCGGATGCTCCAGCAGCCACGCCAGCGCGGGCGAGTACGCCACGTATCGCGAGGTCTCCGTCACGGCCACCCTCCGTCGAGCGGGACAACGTCATCCGACGAGCTCGACGCTAGTGCGGGAACATTTCGGCGGGATCGATGGTCGTTGGGGCCATGAGCGCGATGGGGATGTGCCGTGTTGGCCGAGCCTGAGAACGTCGCCAACGCGGTGCGATCGTCGTTCGACGACGTGTACACGGCCGAGTCGCGGGCCATCGTGGGCTTGGCGGCGCTGCTGGTGGGGTCGCAGGCCGTCGCCGAGGAGCTGGCTCAGGACGCCTTCCTCCGCCTGTTCGAACGCTTCGACGACGTGACCAACCCCGCGGGGTTCCTCCGCACGGTGGTCGTGCGCCTGTGCCTCACCTGGCAGAAGCGGCGCACCATGGCGCTGGGGACCGTGGCCGCCATCGCGTTGCGCAGCGGCCCGGCCGAGGAGCAGGTCAGCACCGCGCCCCTGGGGGACCCGCCCGACGGCTGGCTCGTGCCCACCGGGCTTCCCGCCGGCATGCAGCTCTGGGGGGTCGACTACTCGTCCTCGTCGGGAGACGAGCGGCTGTCCGAGCCGGGGATGACGATCCCCCAGCTGTTCGGGGACCCGGACCAGGGCCGGGCCATCTACATCGTGTCGGACCAGTACGACGTCGTGCCCGACACGGCAGAGCAGGTCACGGTGCGGGGACGGACCGGCCAGGCCGGGCCCAGCTGGGATGTAGCGGAGAACGACGTCGGAGACGCGATCTCCTGGGAGGAGCGGGACGCCCGCATCACGGCGCTGTACAAGGAGACGAGCCGAGCCGAGGCGATCGCCGTCCTGGACTCGTTGGAGTGGCGCTCGGATGACCCGGCCGACGGGTTCGCTCCGCCGTCCGACCCGGCGTGGGCCCTCCGGGGCGAGGTCGACGACTGGGCGCCCGCGGGCTACGAGGCCAGCTTCAGCTACAGCCAGGGAGCCCCCTCCTCCGACTCGACCGACGATCGCCCCGGCTTCTGGATCCACACCGAGGCCGGCAGCGCGGTCTCGGCCGGCTACCTCGCGGGGTGGTACAGGCAGGGAGCCTCGGTGGGAGGCGGCGACCGACCCGTCAGCACGTTCGACGAGGAGTCGCTCAGGCTGGAGGTCTACTGGTCCGACGGTCGATCGATCATCATCGAGCCCCAGGCCCGCTCGGGACCGCAGGCGCCAACCCGGGAGGAGCTGGAACGGATCGCCGGGTCGTTGATCGTCGTGAGCGAGGCCGATCTGGCCGCCCTGGGGGCCGGGGCCGAGGCCAACGTCGCAGCCCTCCCCGTCCTGGCCTCGGGCGAGACCACGATCGGCCGCTTGGAGGTCCACGGTGAAGGCGACTTCCACCGGTTGTGCCTCGACCGTCCCGCCGATGGGCCGCTCGCCTGCGCGACCGGCATGCTTGGCGACACCGGGGCCGATTGGATGATCGATGGCACGTGGTACGTCACCGAGGCGTCGACGACCAACGACTTCCTCATCCTCGGAGGCCACGACCCCAGCCGGGCTCCCGACGCGGGCGAGCTGCCGGCCGAGACGACGACCGCCGGCGAGTGGACCTTCTACGTCGTGGCCCCGCCGCCCGGCATCGACCAGGTCTGCCTCAGCTCCACCGACGGCAACGCCATCGGTTGCAGCCACAACCGGGCGACCGCTGCCCTCACCGCAGCTCGGTGAGGCCATGGGTGATGACGGTGGCTCCGGCACCGGCGGCTTCGAAGCCGTAGCACCCCGGCCCGGCGTCGTAGAGGTGGACGCGGAGCGTCTCGCCCAGGGGCACCGGGGAGGCGAAGCGGGCGGCGACCCGGCGGACGCGATCCGGG
>DASRJN010000576.1:0-6575 GCA_035649455.1 Acidimicrobiales bacterium | reverse complement strand
GCGTACCAGGCGTCGATGTCGTCCGGGCGCAGCCGGGTGGCGCGGTCGGCCGCGGCGACGTCGGCGTCCTCGACGGCCCGCTCCAGGCTGTGGTCCGCCACGACGGAGGTGATCCCCGCCGCCGCCAGGGCGACGGCCGTGACCGCGGCGAGGATCCGCCCCGCGAGCATCCTCCGGCTCTCGATCCCGGGCGCGACCGCTACCACCACCGCTCCGGCCAGCAGCCAGGCCAGCGGATCGACCTCGGCCACCGGGAAGCCGACCAGCTGCTGGACCACCCAGGCGACGACGCCCACGGCGGCCCCGGCGATCACCGGATCGGGCGGGTGGCGCACAGCTCGGGCGGCCCGGACGGTGACCGCTGCCAAGAGGCCCACGTAGACGAGCGCGGCGGGGATCCCGGCGGCCGCGGCCACGTCGAGCGGGCCGTCGTGGGCGCGGTCGACCACCTCGTCCCGGCCGTGGCGGCGGGCGTAGCCCGGATCGATGTGAGCCGTGGCCGCGATGCGGTAGCCCTCGGGCCCGGCCCCGGTCACCGGGTACTCGGCGATCACGTCCGCGGCCAGCGCCCACTCGTCCAGCCGGCCCCGGCCCCCGGCCTCGCCCGGGTCGAGCAGGTCCGCGCCTCGCGTGCCGACCGGTCCCACCACGACCAGCCCGGCCACCGCCACCGCTCCGGCCACCGCCGCCGGTCGGTGTGCCGCCGCGGCCCGACGCAGCCAGGGAGATGACACCGCCCGGCGCAGCCAGGGCCATGCCACCGCGGCCGCCACCACGAGCCCCAGCCAGGCGCCACGGGTCTCGGACGCCAGCGCCGCGAGCGCACAGCCCGCGGCCGACGCCCACGCGGCGCCTTGCCAGCGGCGCCCCTGGTCGGCGTCCAGGGCCACGCCCACGGCCAGCGGGCCGAGCAGGACCGCCACCGCCCCCAGGTAGGCCGGCTGGCCCAGCAACCCGCCCACCCGCCCGCCCGCGAAGCTCACGCCCGCCGGATCCCAGCCCCCGAGGTCGGCCAGGACGGCCCCACCGGTGATCAAGCCCGCCACCACGCCCGCCCGGGCGACGGCGCGGCGGAACCCGTCCGCGTCGAGGCCGGTCCCGGCCGCGAAGGCCAGCGCGGCCACCAGCCAGCCCAGCAGCCCGAGGTGGCGCCGCGGGTGGCCGAGCAAGGCGATGAGCGGGTCCAGCGCCAGCGCGGTGGCCAGTCCCAACAGCCCAAGCAGCACCAGCCAGGCCGCCAGCAGCCGGCCGGGCACGCGCCAGCGGGTCGACGCCGCAGCGGCCGCCGCGGCCACGCCCACGACCGCCCAGCGCAAGGTGGTGAACGGCCGGAAGCCCCACGGGTCCATGGCCGCCGCCGCGGCCAGCACCAGCACGGTCGCCCAACGGCTAGGGCTTGCCCACGTCACCGGATGTACACGCCCTGAGCCCCCCAGCCGTTCCCTCGATCCGCATGGCAACGCTAGGACCGGTGGCGGACATCTATCCGTCGATGCGCCACCCCCACCTGCCCGCCGAGCGCCACGACCGGCTCGTGGCCCTGTTCGAGGCCCATCACGTGGCGGTGCTCGGCTACCTCGCCCGGCGTTCGGCCACGCCGGAGCAGGCCGCCGATGCCTTCTCCGACGTCTTCCTGGTGGCGTGGCGCCGCCTCGACGCGGTGCCCGCCGCCTCGCGGGACGCCCGCCTGTGGCTCTCGGCGTGGCCCGTCACACGCTGGCCAACGCCCGCCGGGCCCAGCGGCGCAACGACCGGCTGGTGGCCCGCCTGGCGGCCACACTGCCCCGTAGCTCGTTCGTGGCGCCCGCGGTCGAGCCCACGGCGCTCGGGCAGGTCCGCGCCGCCCTGGCCGCGGCTGCCCGACGACGACGCCGAGCTGCTCCGCCTGGTCGGTTGGGAGGGCCTCGGCCCCAGCGAGGCAGCCGCGGTCCTGGACCTCAGCCCCGAGACGACCCGGTCGAGGCTCCACCGGGCCCGCGCCCGGCTGCGGTCGCTGCTGGATCCCACCCCCGAGGAGGTCCGATGACGGACGACCTGCTGACCGCAACGATGACCGTGGCCGACCACGAGCTCGACGACCCCGCGGTTCACACAGCCGCCCGGGCGGTGATCGACGACCTCGCCTCGATCCCCCGATCACTCACTCCCCCGCGCCGTCAGGGCCGCCGGGCCGTGGCGGCAGCCGCGGCCGTGGTCGCCCTGGCGGCGGGCATCGCCGGCTACGCGCTGACGGCCGGCGGCAGCTCCAAGACCGAGCTGCGGGAGACCGCCGTCTCGGCCGGGGGGCCCGGTCAGGCCGCGCCCTCGGCGCCGGCAGACGTCTGCCGGCAGGTGACCGCCTGGCTCGAAGCCGACCTGGCCGCGGCTGACCCGGCGGGCACGGACCAGGACCGGGACGTCGGCCGGGCGAGGGCGGCGCTGGCGCTGGCTCAGCTCGAGGGCCTGCGGGACCTGGCCCTGGACGCGGGCGACGAGGGCCTGGCCCGTCGCATCGAGGTGTTCATGGCCACGGCGCAGTCCGGTGACCGCCTCGCGACCGAGGCCAGTGCGTCCGAGGGTTTCGGGGGCGACGCCTGCGCCTGAGCGGCGCCGCCCCCGGACATCACCTCAGAGCTGCATGGACTTGACCTCGAGGAACTCCTCGAAGCCGTGCTCCCCGTACTCCCGGCCATAGCCGCTGTTCTTGAAGCCGCCGAACGGGGCGCTGGGGTTGAAGGCGCCGCCGTTGATCTCGATCTGGCCGGTGCGGATGCGGCGGGCGAATGCCTTGGCCCGCTCCGGGTCGGCGCTCCAGACGCCGCCGGCCAGGCCGTAGACCGAGTCGTTGGCGATGCGGGCCGCGTCGTCCTCGTCCTGGTAGGCGATGATCGACAGGACCGGCCCGAAGATCTCCTCCTGGGCGATGGTCATGTCGTTGCGGACCTCGGAGAACACGGTCGGCCGCACGAAGTAGCCCTGCTCGTTCATGCCGTCGGGCTTGCCCGGGCCGCCGGTGACCAGCTTGGCGCCCTCGTCGATGCCCTTCTGGATGTAGCCCTGCACCCGGTCGACCTGGGCCTGGCTGGACAGCGGACCCAGCATGGCGCCGTCGGCGAAGGGGTCGCTGGGACGGAACTTGGTCTCGGCCTCGTCGGCCGCGAACCGCTCGGCGTCGGCCAAGCGGTTGGCGGGGACCAGCATGCGGGTGAGCGCCGTGCACGTCTGGCCCGAGTTGAGGTACGCCTTGCCCACGCCGTCGCGCACGGCCTTCTCGAAGCCGGCCTCGTCGAGGTCGTCGAGCAGCACGTTGGCGGACTTGCCGCCGAGCTCGAGCGCCACTCGCTTCAGCGTGGAGGACGCCACCTCGGCCACCCGCTTGCCGGCCCGGGTCGAGCCGGTGAACGACACCATGTCGATCTGCGGATGGGCGGCGATGGCCTCGCCCACCTCGGGGCCGTACCCCGTGACCAGGTTGAAGACCCCGTGGGGCAGGCCGACGTCGTTGATGACCTCGGCGAGGATCAGCGCGTCGAGCGGGGCCACCTCGCTGGGCTTGAGCACGACCGTGCACCCGGCGGCCATGGCGTAGGCCACCTTGGCGGCGATCTGGTGCAGCGGGTAGTTCCACGGCGTGATGCAGCCCACGACGCCCACCGGCTCGCGCACCACCAGGCTGTTGCCGAGGGTGGACTCGTACTCGTAGCTCTCGGCCAGCTGGGCGGCGGTGTTGAAGCTGTTGATGGGCAGGCCCGCCTGGATCATCAGGCTCAGCCACTTGGGCATGCCCGCCTCGCGGGTCACCACCGTGGCGATCTCGTCCATGCGGGCGGCCAGGCCCTCGCCGATGCGGGTCATCGCCTTGGCCCGCTCTTCGGGCGTAGTGCGGGACCAGCCCTCGAACGCCGCGCGGGCCGCCTTGGCCGCGTTGTCCACGTCCTCGGCGGTGCCCGCGGGGATCGAGGCGATCACCTCGCCGTTGGACGAGTCGTAGACGTCGATCGAGCCCGACCCCGCGGAAGGCACCCAGGCTCCGTCGATGTAGATCTTGTCGTAGGTCGTGGTCGTCACCAGTCATCCCCTCAGATCGAGCGCCGGACCATCCACGTTAGGCCCCATCCTGACCCTCGGGTCAAGGCTGTCGTCACGCGTCGGGACCGAGGTGACGGAGGGCCGCCGCCGCGTAGAGGGCCACGCCCGTCGCCATGGCGCCTTCGTCCAGCACCATGCGGTTGGAATGGTTGGGCGCGACCTCGGCGGCGGGGACCCCGGGCGGCCGGGTGCCCAGGAAGGCCATGGCCCCGGGCACCTGGTTCAGGATGTACGAGAAGTCCTCGGCCCCCATGACCGGCGTCGGCATCGCCACCGTCAGGTCGTCGCCCAGCAGCCAGCGGGCGGTGTCCAGGACCTCCTCGGCCGCGGGGCCGTCGTTGACGGTGACCGGGTAGCCGTCCTGGATCTTCACCTCGGCCACCATGTCGTGGGCTGCGGCCACGTGCTCGGCGATGCGCCGGACGCCGGCGTGGGCGTCGTCGCGCACGCGGGCGGTCACCGTTCGGATGGTGCCGTCCACCGAGGCGGTCTCGGGGATGACGTTGGTGGTCGAGCCGGCCCGGATGCGGGCCACGGTGATCACCGCGGGGGTGAAGACGTCGACCCGCCGGGTGACCCAGGTCTGCAGCGCCTGCACGATCTCGCAGGCCACGGGGATGGGGTCGTTGGCGTGGTGGGGCATGGAGGCGTGCCCGCCCCGGCCCCGCACCCGGATGTACAGCTCGTCGGCCGACGCCAGCAGGGCCCCGGCCTTGCAGCCGACCAGGCCCGACGGGATGGACGGGGACTGGTGGATGGCGAAGGCCCACGACACCGGCTCACCGCCGTCCGCCGCGGCCAGCAGGCCCTCGTCCAGGGCCACAGAGGCCCCGCCGTGGCCCTCCTCGCCCGGCTGGAACAGCAGCCGCACGGTCCCCGCCAGATCGGCGCGCCGGTCGGCCAGCAGCCGCGCGGCGCCCATGAGCATGGCCGTGTGCGCGTCGTGGCCACACGAGTGCATCACCCCGGGCACCTCCGAGGCGTAGTCGAGCCCGGTGTCCTCGGGCATGGGCAGGGCGTCCATGTCCGCCCGCAGCAGCACCGTCGGCCCGGGGCGATCGCCCTCGAGGTCGGCGACGATCGACGTCTGGCGCTCGCCGACGGTCACGCGCAGCGGCAGGCCGTCGAGCGCTTCCAGCACTCGGGACTGCGTGCGCGGCAGGTCGAGCGCCAGCTCGGGATGCTGGTGGAGGTCGCGCCGCAAGGCGACGACGTCGTCCAGGACCGCCCCGGCTTCGCGGGCGAGCGCGTCGGGTGACAGTGGCTCCATGTCCGGCATTCTGCCGGACCGCGGCTGGTCAGCGAGTGGGGACCGTGACCGTGTCCCGCCCGGAGCGGAGGATGCGGCCGGGCGTGGCGCCGGTCGGCTTGCTGTCCTCGACCGTGGCGACGCCGCCGACGTACACCCGGGTCACCCCCTCGGACCCCGCGGTGAGGCGGGCGGTGCCGCCGGGCAGGTCCTCCACCAGGCGGGCGTTCTCGGCCCCCACGGTCTCGGGGTCGAAGACGACCAGGTCCGCGTGGGCACCGGGGACCAGCGTGCCCCGGTCGACCAGGCCGAACAGCGCGGCCGGCTCCTGGGTGAGCATCTGCACCGCCCGCTCCAGCGACGCCAAGTTGCGCCCCCGCAGGCAGTCGGCCAGCAGCCGGGTGGTGTAGGACGAGCCGCACATGCGGTCGAGGTGGGCGCCCGCATCCGAGCCGCCCAGCATGACCCGGGGGTCGCCCCACACCTCCTGGCGCATGCGCCACGACTCGTCGTCGTTGTCCGTGGGCATGGGCCACAGCACGGTGCGGAAGTCGTCCTCGGACACGATCTCGACCAGCGTGGCGAACGGGTCCTGGCCTCGCTCGGCGGCGATGTCGCCCACGATCCGGCCCGTCAGGCCCTGGTTGGCGGCCGAGTAGGTGTCGCCGATGACGTAGCGGTCCCAGCCCGCCAGGCGGCGGAACACGCCGGCCTGCTCGCTGTGCGAGCGCTCGACCATGCCGCGCTGCACCTCGGGGTCGGCCAGCGCCGCCCGCTTCTCGGCCGGGGGTAGGCGCAGGATGTCGCCCCAGCCGGGCATGAGCCAGAGGGCGCAGAACGAGCCGAAGCTCATGTTCATCGGCACGAGGACCGGCATGGTGAGAGCCACCACCCGCCCGCCCAGCTCGGCGGCACGGTCGGCCGCCGCCAGCTGGCGGGGCGCCCGCTCGGGGACGGTCGAGTCGATGGTGAGCACGTTCCAGTTGATCGACCGGCCCGCGGCCGCGGACATGGCCGCCACCAGCTCGACCTCCTCGTCGCTGAACCGGTCGAGCCCGCCCTCGAAGGCGCCCTCCAGGAACGTGCCCTCGTGCTCGCCCACCGCGCCGCACAGGGCCAGCAGCTCGTCCATGCCCGCGTGGCGGGAGGCCACCGGCTGGCCGTCGCCGTCGCTGTGGGTGGAGGACAGCGTGGTGCTGAACCCGAGCCCGCCGGCGTCGATGGAGGCGTGCAGCAGGGCGACCATGGCGTCGAGCTG
>DASRJN010000575.1:0-3835 GCA_035649455.1 Acidimicrobiales bacterium | reverse complement strand
CCTGCCCGACCTGAGCGCCTACGGAGACGTGGTGGTCACCGGTGACCCGAACGTGCACCCGGTCCTCGACGCCGCCGCCGCGGAGGCGGAGACCGGCCTCGACCTGCCGGAGGTGGCCACGCTGCCTCGGGGCGTCAGCGGCGAGCCGGAGTACCAGGTGGGCGGCGAGGTGAGCGCCACCTTCACCTTCTCGGAGGAGCGGACCGCCCAGGCCGCGGCCGAGGCCGGGGAAGAGCTGCCTCCGCCTCCGCCCGGGTTGGACGGCAGCCAGGTGCGCCTGGTGGCGGGCCCAGGCGTGGTCGAGGTGTGGGAACACGGCACCGGCGTGCCCACCCTGGTGGTCGGGCGCGCCGTCGCCCCGACGGCGTACTCGTCGCTGCCCGACGGTGTCTCGTTCGAGACGCTGCGCAGCTACCTGCTGTCGCTCCCGAACCTTCCCGAAGCGGTAGCGGCGCCACTGCGCACGTTCAACGCCGGCAGCTCGACCTTCCCGGTGCCCGTGCCCGCCGGCCAGGTCACCACGTCGACCACCACGGTCCACGGCCAGCCGGCCACGGTGCTCGCCACCCAGGACCGCTCGATGGCGGCGGTCATGTGGGTGGAGGACGGCGTGGTGACCGTCGTGGCCGGTGCCCTCGACACCGACGAGGTCATCTCCGTCGCCGAGGGGCTGCGGTGACCGCCGCTGCCGAAGCACCCGCGGTCGCAGACCTGGTCGCCGGCCTGCCGCCGGCGCCCGCCATATGGTGCTCCGGCCTCCGCAAGCGCTACGGCCGGCACCAGGCGGTCGACGGCATCTCGCTGGAGGTGCAGCGCGGCGACGTCGTCGGGCTGCTCGGGCCCAACGGCGCCGGCAAGACCACCGTGATCAAGATGCTGCTAGGCCTCGTCCGCCCGGACGCGGGCGAGGCCATGCTGCTCGGGCGGCCCGCGGCCGATCCGTCCGCCCGGTCCCGGGTCGGCTACCTGCCCGAGCTCTTCCGCTACCAGCCGTGGCTCAACGCGGCCGAAGTGCTGGCCCTCCACGTCCGCTTGTCCGGCATCCACGTGCCGGGGAGGGACCAGCGCGAGCGCCTCGCCCTGGTCGGCCTGGCCGATCGGGCCGGCGACCGGGTGGGCGGCTTCTCCAAGGGCATGCAGCAGCGCCTCGGGCTGGCCGTCGCCCTGGTGGCCGGGCCCGAGCTGGTGGTCCTCGACGAGCCGACCAGCGCTCTCGACCCGGTGGGCCGGGTCGACGTGCGCGACATCGTGCTGGCGCTGAAGGCCCAGGGCGTGGCGGTGCTGCTCAACTCGCATCTGATCGGCGAGGTCGAGCGGGTCTGCGACCGGGTGGTCATCCTCGACCGGGGCCGGGTCGCCGCCTCGGGGACGCTGGCCGAGCTGCTCGGCCAGCGCGAGGTCCGCCTGCACCTGGGCGACGTGTCGCCCGAGGCCGAGGCCCGGCTGGCCGCGACCGGGGCGGTGGAGCGGGCCCGCGAGTGGTTCACGGTGGCGCTGCCACCCGACGACGACGGGACCGCCGTGCCCGACCTCGTGCGTGACCTGGTCGCCCTCGGCGCGCGGGTTCACGCGGTCGAGCCGGCGCGCATCAGCCTGGAGGAGCGGCTGCTCGGCATCCTGCGCGCCGGCGACGCCGCCAGCAACGGCCACGGAGGCCCGCGATGACGTCGGCCCGGACGGTGGTGACCATTGCGGCGCTGACGCTGCGGGAGGCGGTCCGCCGCCGCGTGGTGCTCGCCCTGGTGGGGCTCACGGTCGTGCTGCTCCTGGTGAGTGGCTGGGGCTTCTCCCGGCTGGCGGCCGAGTCGGGCACCAGCACGCTCACGAGCGGGCAGACCCGGCTGACGGCCTCGATCGTGCTCAACCTGGTGATGTTCGGGTTCAGCCTGATCGCCGCGCTGGGAACCGCCTTCCTGGCCGGCCCCACCCTGGCGGGGGAGACCGAGTCCGGCATCGCGCTCGCGGTGCTGGCCCGGCCGATCCGCCGGTCCGCCTTCCTGGCCGGGAAGTGGCTGGGGCTGGTGGTGTTCGGTTGCGGCTTCGTCGTGCTCGCCGGCCTGGCCCAGCTCGTCGTCGTCCAGGTGACCATGGACTACTGGCCACCACAGCCGGCGGTGGCGCTGGCGCACCTCGCGGCGCAGACGATCGTGTTGCTCACCTTGGCGGTGCTGCTGTCCACCGCGATATCTCCGATGGCCTCGGGAGTGGTGGCCGTCGGCCTGTTCGGCGCCACCTGGATCGCCGGCGTGGTGGGCGGCATCGGCGCCTCGCTCGACAACGACGCGGTCGCGCGGGTCGGCATCATCTCGCGGATGGTCCTGCCGACCGACGGATTGTGGCGGGGAGCGATGCACGCCTTCCAGGACCCGTCCGCGATCGTCGAGTTCGGCGGGCCCGAGGTCGGGGGCTTCCCGTTCCTGAGCACGGCCCCGCTGACCACCGCCTACCTGCTGTGGGCCGTGGCCTGGGTGATGCTGGCCTGGGCGCTGGCGGCCAACTCCTTCGTGCGCAAGGACCTCTGAGCGCTCGGATGCCGCCCGGGATGTGACATATCTAACACTCGGGTCACATCAGCCACTGCAGATTGCTGCCGTTGGCTCTTGCATAACCTCAAGTAATCGTAGAATCTCCCTTACCGAGAGTATGACTGCTCCGAGGGGGGCCATTGGCTGGGAAAGCGCGGGCAGGCGCGATCGCGATCCGAGATGGCTCGCCTGCAACCAGGGACGGTAACGACCCCCGGGCGCACAAGGTGCGCCTCCCCATCCGCCTCAAGTTGGCGATCGCTCTGGCGGTCCCGCTCGTGGCCATGGGGTTGGTGACGCTCGCCGAGGTGATCAGCCTGTCGCGCGAGGCGCGCCAGGTGCGCGACCAGACCGACCTGGCCGCGGCCATGATCGGTCCCAACGGGCTCATCACCGCGCTCCAGAACGAGCGCACCTATGCCTCGGCCTACCCGGTCGGGGTGGAGCAGCAGGTGACCCTCGAGGTGGTCGGCTTCGAGGAGACCCGCGCCGACACCGACGACGCCCGCCAGCGGTTCGAGGACGAGCTCGACCGGCGCGGCCCGGCGGCGCGCGCCGCCTACACGGCCGCCCTGGCCCGGCTGGAGGACCTGCCCGAGCTTCGCCAGCAGGTGGACGCCGGCGCGGACGCCCCGGAACGCACCATGGCCCGGATCGGCGTGTCCACCGAGTTCTTCGACGCCTACACCGCCATGGTCGAGCCCTTCTTCGGGGGCATGACCCAGCTCTCGATCGCCATGGACGACCCCGAGCTCCGGCAGGGCGCCCGGCTGATCGAGGTCGTCACGCACCAGCTCGAGGACACGTCGCAGCTCTCCAACGCCCTGGCGCTCCCGGCTCTCGTGCCCACGGCCGAGGGTGACGCGCCCGGGATCAACAGTCCTTCGGAGATCGCCGAGGTCGCCAGGCTGCACACCGGCTTCATGCGCCAGGCCGACGAGTTGCGCTCCCCGGACGGCGCGTACGCCCGACTGGCGAACGAGTTCTTCCCCGCGGAGTTCACCCAGGTCCTCGACGACGCTTCCAACCAGGCCCTCAGTGACGGCCAGATCGATGTCCCTGCGTTCATCAGCGGCATGGCGACGCCCGAGGGTGAGGAGAACGCCTATGTCGGCTACCGCAACGCGCTCACCGGCGCACTCCAGGACCGAGCCGACGAGCTCAACGCCTCGGCCACCACCCGGGAGCAGCGGTTCGGACTGCTGGTGGTGGCGACGCTGGGGACCGCGGTGCTCCTCACCGTGATCGTCTCGCTGTCGATCACCCGGCCGTTGCGGAAGCTGACCATCCAGGCCAAGGACATGGCCGAG
>DASRJN010000574.1:0-10560 GCA_035649455.1 Acidimicrobiales bacterium | reverse complement strand
TGTAGCCGGTGATGGTGTAGTTGCCTCCCGGTTCGTCGGCACTGCCCCATTGGTAGACATGGGAGCAGTCGGTGTGTTGCAGCCGCTCGTCCCGACTGAAGTCGAACACGACCCCAGGCCCATCACAGACGATCTGGTCGCTGCCATCGCCCATGTCCCAGCGCGTCCGCACGGGCCGGGCGGCCACGGTGGCCGACAACCCAGGTATGGCCGCGGTGGCGCTCAGTTCTTGCCAGGACCCCGGCTCCACCCACAACCAGGTCGGCAGCCCCACGATCTGGTCGACCCCGATCCTGGGCGACAGCCCCGGCACGGGATAGGGCACGACCAACTCGTCGGCGGCCTGTAGGGCAAGCTCCCGAGCCATGACCGCGCTGTCGGCAGGGGACCAGACACGCCAGGCCTCGCGCACCAGCGCCCCGTCAGCGTTCTCGCATCGCAGGTAGTACCACTGCCCCTCCACCAAGCCTGCGGCCGGCTCCCCAGGGATGGGCTGCCCGAAGTCGACATTCCCAGCCGGCGGCACCGCAGGCAAGAACCACCGACACGTCACCGACCCCGTCGGCCGACGCCCCACCGGCAAAGGCGCGCCTGCTTCGGACACCGCGGTCACGACCGCGTTGCCAAACGCATCCTGGGTTGCATCGGCACCACGCAGCCCATCCTCGAAGCTGTCGGCCATCGCTGGCCACGGCATGGCTAGCGAGACGAGAGCGGCGGCGAGCCCCACCACGATCAGGCGCATGAGACCGCTCCCTCCCGGACGTCGCGGTGGGAGGCGGCCGCCACCTTCCAAGTGCCTGCCTCGTAGACCATCGTCGCATCGACGACGGCGGTGGCCACCCTGTCGTTTACGACGGCGCCTGTGGCGACGGTGTAGACGACATCGTCGTTGACCTCGCAAACCGTCAGCTGGATCGAGCCGTCGGGTTGGCTGACCGCTCGGATGAAGTCCATGTGTCGTTGCGTGTTCTCCGGAACGCGGATCGCTTCTCCGCGTGCCTGCATCGCCTCCAGGTTGGCCGTGACCTCCAGCTGGAAGCTGCCGGTCACGGCAGCTTGAACCTCCGGGAGCCGTGGCGTGACCGGCTCTGCAGACGCACGGCCGGCGGCGGCTACATAGGCGAGCCATGCGGCCTTGGCGGCTTCGATCTTCTGGTCGAGCTCACTGAGTGTTGTGGTGGTCGGCTCGGTGGTCGTGGTTGTCGAGCGTGGCGCCTGGGGCTCAGCCGGCGGAGGGGAGGTCGACGACCACGCGGGCGCCGCCGAGGGGGCTGGTTTCGATGTAGGCGGTGCCGCGGTGGCGTTCGGCTATCGAGCGGACGACGGCTAGCCCGAGGCCGGCGCCGCCGCCGTCTCGGGCGCGGGCGTCGTCCAGGCGGGTGAAGCGTTCGAAGACTCGCTCGCGGTCGTCCAGGGGGATGCCGGGGCCGTCGTCCTCGACGGTCAGGCGGACGCGGTCGCCCGCCGGGGTCGCGGTGTGGGCGACAGTGATGGCCACCTCGGTGTGGGCGTGGCGGGCAGCGTTGTCGACCAGGTTCGTCACCACCCGGGCCAGTTGTTCGCGGCTGCCCGGGACTGTGGCGGCGTCCGCGGCGGCGACGGAGACCGAGACGGGGACCGTGTGGGGGCGTTCGGCCTCGGCGTGGGCGACGGCTGCGAGGTCGACCGTGGCGCCGTCCGGTGGTGGGGGAGACTCGTCGCCGGCGGCGAGGATCAGCAGGTCGGCCAGTAGGGCTTCGAGGCGGGACTCCTCGGCCAGCACGGCCGTGGCCACCCTGGGCCAGTCGGCGCGGTCGCCTTCGGCCAGGGCCACCTCCAGGTCGGCGCGGATGGCGGTCACTGGGCTCCGCAACTCGTGCGAGGCGTCGGACACGAACTGGTGCTGGCGGGTCGAGGCGCCCTCCAGCCGGGCCAGCATGGCGTTCATCGTGCGGGCCAGCCGGCCGATCTCGTCGCCACTGGCGGGCTCGGGCACCCGGCGGTGGATGGTCGTGCCGCTGATCTCGTCGACCTGGGCCCGGATCGCCTCGACCGGGCGCAGTGCCCGGCCCACCAGCCACCACGCTGCCACCGCCACCAGCGCCACCAGGGCCGGCAGGGCCACCCACAACGCCCGGCGCACGGCGTCGACGCTGCGCTGTACCTCGTCAACGGGCGCGGCGGCCACGATCGTGTAGTGGCCGCCGGGGGCATCGACCTCGCGGGTGATCCGCTCCAGCGGCTGGGCAGAGACCACCGTCGGCGCGAGCAGCTGCGTCGACCGCTCCGGAGGCCGGCCCCCCTGGCCCTGCACGACCACGCCACCCTCGGGCGGCGGCAGGCGAGTCGTGAAGACGTCGCCGGCGTCGCCGGCCAGGGCGATGGCGCCCCGCTGGCCCTCGATCTCGAAGGTAGGACCGGCGGCCACCGTCCGGCCGTCCTCGTCGAGGACCTCGACCAAGGAGAGCCCGCCGGTGGCCGCCGAGACCTCGGCGTCCACCGCCTCGGTGGGTTCGGCCCCTGCCTCCAGCCGGTCCTGGACCCGTGCGATCTGCGCCTCGGTGACGTCCCGCACATGCGCGAGCTGCGTGTCCTCGATCGAGCGCAGCAGCAGCCAGCCCGCCAGCGCCACCGCCACCGCGGTCACCGCGGCGGCGGCCACCGTCGTGCGGACCCGCAGCGACCACCATGCCGGGCCCACCCGGGCCTGCGGTCCTACCTCAGCCATCGAGGGCCACCCGGTAGCCGGCGCCGCGCACGGTCTGCAGGCTGCGGCGCTGGAACGGTCCGTCGACCTTGCGGCGCAGGTAGCCCATGTACACCTCGACCACGTTGGCGTCGCCGTCGAAGTCGTCGCCCCACACCTCCCGCAGCAGCTCCCGCTTGGGGACGACCTCGCCGGGCCGGCGCAGCAGCGCCGCGAGCAGCGCCAGCTCCCGGGGCGTGAGCGGCACCGCGACGTCGCCGCGGTGGCAGGTCCGGGCCGCGGGGTCGAGCACCAGGTCGCCCGCGCTCAGGATCGGCGGGCGGGGCACCGCGCCCCGGCGGGCCAGCGCCCGCAGCCGGGCCACCAGCACCACGAACGAAAACGGCTTGGACAGGAAGTCGTCGGCCCCGATGTCGAGCGCCTCGGCCTCGTCGTACTCGCCCGACTTGGCCGTGAGCATGAGCACCGGCGTCCACACGCCCGCGGCCCGCAGCGACCGGCACACCTGGTAGCCGTTCATCCCGGGCAACAGGATGTCGAGCACGACGACCGCGTAGGGCCGCTCCCGCGCCCGCCACAGGCCCTCGGCCCCGTCGCGCACCAGCTCGACGTCGAACCCCTCGGCCTGCAGGCCGCGGACCAGGGTCTCGCCCAGGTGCACCTCGTCCTCCACCACGAGCACTCGCACGTCCAGCAGTCTGACGGGCAGCACGGCCCGAGGCACGAGTCCTGGCTGAGAGTGCTCTCAGCCGGTCTCAGCCGTCTCTCAGGGACGGTCCGGCACGGTCCGGTCATGATCTCCTTGAAGAGACGCCTGACCGTGGCCGTCGCCGTCCTCGCCCTCGCCGCCGCGGGGGCCGGATGCGGCCGCAACGGCGACGACGACAGCTCCGACGTGGCCAGCATCGACGGGAACGACGCCGCAGCTCCCGAAGAGGAGACGGACGGAGGCGGCAGCGGCGGCCCCGACTCCCAGGAGTTCCGGGACGCCATGCTCGAGTACGCCGAGTGCATGCGGGACCACGGCATCGACATGCCCGACCCCGAGTTCGGGGAGGGCGGCGGCTTCACCCAGATCGTGCCCGAGGGCGAGGCCGGTGGGCCCGACGGGCTGTCCGAGGAGTTCCAGGCGGCCGACGAGGCGTGCCAGCCGATCATCGAGGACGCCATGCCCGAGGCCGAGCAACTGTCCCCCGAGGAGGTGTCCGAGCGGCAGGACCAGATGCTGGCCATGGCCCAGTGCATGCGCGACAAGGGCTACGACATGCCGGACCCGCAGGTCGACAGCAATGGCCGGTTCCGGGTCGAGCGGCGTGCCGGCCCGTCCTCTGGCGACGGGCCGCCCGAGGACGAGGAGCAGTTCCGAGAGGACATGGAAGCCTGCTCCGAGCAGGCCGGGCTGCCGGACGCACCGCTCGGTGGCGGCGGCGGCATGACCCGGGGGTCGGGTGGATGAGCGCCGCCGACGTCCGCGGCGACGGTGCCGGCACGTCCGGATCCGCCGCCTCGCCCGCTCCTGCGCCCGAGCCGGCCCCCGACACTCCCCCCGCACCTCCCGCCGTCGCGCCGCCTATTCCCCTTGGTGGGCGGCGCGGCGGGCGGCGCCACCGGCTCGCGATCGCGGGCGGGGTGGCGGCCGCCGCGCTGGTCGGCGCGGGCGTGCTGAGCTGGCGCAGCGGCGGCGACGGCGACGCAGCCGACGGCGGGGAGGCCCCCGCGGCCGCCACCGCCACCGCCGAAGTGGCGGTGCGCGACCTCGAGGAGCGCACCGACCTCGACGGCACGCTCGGCTACGGCGACACCCACGAGCTCGCGCTCAACCAGCCGGGCACGTTGACCTGGCTCCCCGCTGAAGGGACCGTCATCGACCGCGGCCAGTCGGTGGCCGAGGTCGACGACCGGGCCGTCCCGCTGCTGCTGGGCGACCGCCCGCTCTGGCGCGACCTCGGGCCGGGGGTGGACGACGGCCGGGACGTCGAGTTGATCGAGGCGAACCTCGTGGCCCTCGGCGTGGTCAGCGCCGATGACCTCACCGTCGACCAGGAGTGGACCTCGGCCACGACCGAGGCGGTCGAGGATTGGCAGTCCTCGCTCGGCTGGGAGGAGACCGGCCGCATCAGCCCGGCCGACGTCGTGGTCGAGCCCGCCGCGGTGCGGGTCACGGCCCGGGTCGCCGAGCCCGGCGGTCCGGCGTCCGGCCCCGCCCTCACGGTCGGGGGCACCGGCCGTCAGGTGACCGTCGACCTGGAGGCGACCCGCCAGCAGATGGTCCAGGTCGGCCAGAAGGTCGATGTCGAGCTGCCCGACGGGTCCACCACCCCCGGCACCATCGCCACGGTGGGGACGGTGGCCGTGACACCCGAGAGCGATTCGATGGGCCCGGACCCGACGCCCACCATCGAGGTCACGGTGACGCTCGACGATCCGGCCGCGAGCGGCACGCTCGATCAGGCACCGGTCACCGTGTGGGTGGTCACCTCGGCCGCCCAGGACGTGCTCGCCGTCCCGGTCGACGCCCTGCTGGCGCTGGCCGAGGGCGGCTACGCGGTCGAGCGGGTGACGGCCGGCGGCACCGAGCTGGTGGCGGTCGAGCTCGGCGCCTTCGCCGACGGCTGGGCTCAGGTCACGGGCGACGTCGCCGAGGGTGACCAGGTGGTGGTGCCGGAATGAGTGCCACGACCGACGACCCGAGCGAGGTCCTCGCCCTCGCCGGGGTGATCAAGGAGTACCCGGGCGCACCCCCGGTGCGGGCCCTGGACAGCGTGAGCTTCAGCGTCGCCCGCGGCGAGATGCTGGCGGTGATCGGCCCGTCCGGCTCGGGCAAGTCGACCCTGCTCCACCTCATCGGTGCCCTCGATCGGCCCTCGCAGGGCACGGTCAGGGTGGCCGGGGCCGACATCAGCGCCCTGGGTGACCGCGACCTGTCCGCCCTGCGGGCCTGGCGGGTCGGCTTCGTGTTCCAGCAGTTCCACCTGCTGGACGGGCTCACCGCCCTCGACAACGTGGCCGCCGGGCTGGTCTACCGCGGGGTCGCGGCCGCCGAGCGGCGGGACCGGGCGGCCGCCGCGCTGGCCCGGGTGGGCCTGGCTCACCGGTCCCGGCACCGGCCGGCCCAGCTGTCCGGCGGCGAACGCCAGCGGGTGGCGATGGCGCGGGCCGTGGTCGGGGAGCCCGCCATCGTGCTGGCCGACGAGCCCACCGGCAACCTCGATTCGGCCACGGGGCGGGAAGTCATCGACCTGCTCCACGGCCTGCACGCGGCCGGGGCCACCATCGCAGTGATCACCCACGATCCCCAGGTGGCGGCGTCGATGCCGCGGTGTCTGGCCCTGCGGGACGGCCGGGTCGAGTCCGATACGGGGGTGGCCGCATGAGTGCGGACGTGCTCGCCCCGGCGGCGCCGGAGACCCCCGCCGGCGCCGCCGGGCCCGCGGCGCCGAGGCGGCTCCGCAGCCGGCTGCGGCCGCGCGACGTGGTGGCCGTGGGCACGATCGGCTTGCGGGCCAAGCGGGTCCGGACCCTCCTCACCGCGTTGGGCATCGCCATCGGCATCGGCGCCATGGTGTCGGTGGTGGGCATCTCGGCGTCCAGCCGGGCCGATCTGCTGGCCCAGCTCGACGACCTCGGCACCAACCTCCTGCAGGTCCAGGCAGGCCAGACCCTGTTCGGCGAGGACTCCGCGCTGCCGGTGGCTGCGCCGGACATGATCCGGCGCATCGGGCCGGTGACCTCCGCCGCGGCCACGAGGACGGTCGACGGCGCCACCGTGCGGCGCACCGATCTGATCCCGCCGGACCGGACCGCCGGGATCGCGGTGGTCGCCACCGAGCCCAACCTGCTGGAGACAGTGGGCGGCAGCGTGGCCGAGGGGACGTTCCTCAACGACGCCACCGCCACGGTGCCCGCGGTCGTGCTGGGATCGGAGGCCGCCTCCCGGCTCGGCTTCGACAACCTGGCCGGCGACCCGCTGGTGTACCTCGGCGGGCAGTGGTTCCGGGTGGTCGGCATCCTCGACCCGGTCCCGCTGGGTCCGGACATCGACCGCTCGGCGCTGATCGGCTACCCGATAGCGCAGGAGCTGTTCGGGATCGACGAGTCGGCCTCGACGGTGCGGGTGCGCACCGACCCGGACCAGGTGGAGGAGGTCCGCGCCGTGCTGGGCGCCACGGCCAACCCGGAGGCACCGGACGAGGTCGAGGTCACCCGGCCCAGCGATGCCCTGGCCGCCAAGGCCCGGGCCGACGAGACGCTGACCGCCCTGCTGCTGGGCCTCGGTGCTGTCGCCCTGGTGGTGGGCGGGGTCGGCATCGCCAATGTGATGGTGATCTCGGTGCTGGAGCGGCGGGCCGAGATCGGCGTCCGCCGTGCCCTCGGCGCCACTCGTCGCCACATCGCGGCCCAGTTCCTGGTGGAGTCGGTCATGCTCGCCGGTCTGGGTGGCGCCCTGGGTATCGCCCTCGGCGCCGCCACCACCGCCCTCTACGCCGACGCCCGCGGCTGGCGCCTCGCCATCCCGCTGGCCGGCTTGGCCGGTGGCGTGGCCGCCTCCCTGGTGGTGGGCGCCCTCGCGGGCCTCTACCCGGCCGCCCGAGCCAGCCGCCTGGCTCCCGCCGACGCGGTGCGCTCGGAGTGAGCCGGCGTGGTCAGCACGGGTCGGGCAGGCCGACCCGTGCTGCGACCGGCATGCGCTCAGCGCGGGTCGGGCAAGTCGATGTTCCAGTAGCGCACCGGCGCGAACAGGTAGCCCGGCTCGATGGGGGTGAGGGCGAAGCGGGCGATGGCCCGCTGGCCGCCCTCATGGTCGCCGTAGAGGATGTCGATGGTGAGGGGGTCGTGCGCCTCGATGGCGGTGAGCAGCTCGTGGCGCTGCGGGTCGTTCCCGTTGCGGATGGCGCCCTGCCAGAACCCGACGTCTCCGGCTGCGACGTAGAGGTCGCGGGTGATGCGGCGGAACCGCTCCGGCGGCTCGTGGTCCATGTCGGCCTCGAGTCGCCGGCCGTACGGGTACCAGCCGTGCAGCAGGGCGAGGCCGCTGCCGGCATTGCGGACGGCGGCCGCCAGGTAGATGACATCGTCTTCGACCTCGACCACGGCGCGGGCCCCCTCCGCCCGGGCGAAGTGCTGATCGGCCCACATGACCTTCTGCGGCGGGTCCTGGGGGCGGGTGGCCACGAGCAGCGGGCGCAGGCCGGCGAGCAGCGAGTGTTCGGCAGCCAGCGCCGCCCGGTTGGCCGAGCGGACGGCGGCGAAGGTGGCGAGCGCCAGCACGAGCGTTCCGAACGCGGTGGCAAGTGAGGCAACTGTCGGCCAATCGACCATCGAAAGGAGGCTAGGGCGCGTTTCGCGTTTCGCCGGCCCCGGGGAGTTGGGCCTCGGGGCCGACGGCGCGGTCAGCGGTTCAGCCCTGGCCGGTGAGCCGCGGGTCGTCCGGCAAGCGGGGGTCGTCGGCCGCCACCGGCACCACCGACTCGGCCAGGCGCACGATGGTCTCCCGGTCCAAGGTGCCGCCGTGGTCGTGGTCGACGCACCCGGCGGTGGCGACGACGTCCGGGCTGGGGTACCAGGACAGGGCGGTGCCCGGCCCGGCGACGCTGGTGCCCCACAGGGCGAACCCGCCGTTGACCTGGGCCGCCGTGCCGGTCACCCCGACCAGCTCTTCCAGCGGGGTGCGGCCCGAGGCGGGCTCGAACTCCAGGAAGCACTCGATGCCGGTCTGGTTGGCGTCGATGACGCCACCGACTTGCACCTCCCACTGGAGCGACGTCGTGGGCGCCGGTGTCGGGGTGCCGATCGTCTGCCGGGCGATCTGGAAGCCGGCCGGCACCATGGTGGGATCCAGGCCGGCCACGGCCACGTCGTCGGTGGGCTGGCTGTTCAGCACCAGGGCTTCGGCCACGGCCCGGAGCGTCGGCTCGTCGACACCACCCGTGCCGGCCAGCATCCACGACCAGCCGTCGGGGTCGGTCCAGGCGAACAGGAGCGACCCGAGGCCGTCGGACTGGACCAGGACGGCGGGCCCACCGCGCAGCTCCGTGGCCGTGCGGCTGAGGCCGAAGTCGTCGCCGAGCGGGCGGGCCATCGGACCGTCCAGGCGGATCTGCGACTCAGGCTCGCCGTTGCCGTCGGCGTCCCCCGACACCAGCACGAGGGACGAGTCGAGCGGGGCGGGCGCGGTGTCGGGGCACGGGTCGGTCCACTCGGTGCCCTGGGCCACGGTGACGCGGCCGTCGGTGGGGGTCCATTCGGGGAAGAGCCGCAGGCCCTCGGGCACGTCCGACTTCGGCACCGGGGTCGGCCCGTAGAAGCCGGCGAACCCGTCCTGGTCGCTCGCGCACGCCGGCGGCGGGGGAGGGGGCGCGATCTCGTCGCTCTGGACGTCGCCCCCGCCGGCCTGGACGTCGGCGGTCCCGTCAGACCCCGACGTGGTCTTGACGGCGACGAGCCCGGCGGCGATGAGGCCCACCATCAGCGAGGTCGCCCCGGCCGCCCGGAGCGTCCGGCGGCGCCGGCACAGGCGGGTGCCGCGGGCGAGGACCTCCTCGACCGAGCGAACCGAGACGTCCGGCCCGCGGCGGGGGTCGCCCAGCCGGTAGAGCTCCTGCTCGTCGATCACTTGAGGTCCTCCTGGTAGGTGGAGCCGAGCACGGCTCCAAGTCGCTGGCGGGCACGGCTGAGCCGTGACGCCACCGTCCCCGGCGGGATGCCGAGCACCGCGGCGATCTCCGGCTGGGACAGGTCGGCCACGTAGCGCAACGCGATGAGGGTGCACTCCTGCGAGGGCAGGTCGCGGACCGCGTCCCACAGCCGCACGTCGACGTAGGACTCCTGGTCGTACGAGGCCTCGGGTCGGGCGACCGCGGACGCCTTGCGCCGCTCGGTCCCCCGCTTGCGAAAGCGATCGCGGGTGTGGTTGAGCGCCACCCGGAGCACCCAGGCCGCGGGCCGGTCGACCGCACTCACCTCCCGCCAGCGCGACCACGCCCGGGCGAACGCCTCGGCCACTGCGTCCTCGGCAAAGCCGGGATCTCCGGTCGCGAGGGCGACGCTGCGCACCAGCCGGGTCGCTTCCTGCTGGTAGAAGCTCGTGAAGTCAGTCGCCACACGTGACTGACGTTCCACCGCCCGAGGTTGTTCCGCCTAGCCCCCCACGGCGGCGGCGACGACGGCGACCAGGTCGGCCTGCTCCTCCCGGGTGGTCACGCGGTGCCGGGAGAAGTCGACCCCGTCCAGGCGGACGTCGGCGTACAGGTCGTCGCCATGGGAGTGGAAGTGCAGGAATGCCCGGGACCCGAGCTGGAAGTTGCCGCGCTTGCGCTCCCGCAGCGCCGGGAACGTGCGTAGCTCGCCGAGGAGGTCGTCGAGCCGGTCCAGGTCCGCGTCCGTGACATGACGCACACGGTCACCGTACGGCGCGGCCGTGACCGTAGGGTGGGCCGGCATGGGGGAGTCCGGTGCGCGGCGCGGGTTCGCGGGCATGGCGGCTGACTACGTCGGCCCGACCCCGCAGGCGGCCCGCCTGGTGGCGCTCGCCGCGCTCCGGCCCGGCGAGCGGGTCCTGGACGCCGGCTGCGGGCCGGGGACCGCCACGGTCATCGCCGCCGAGGGGGTCGGGCCCGGCGGGGCGGTCTTCGCAGTCGACGTGGCCGAGGACATGCTGGCTCGGGCCCGCGCCGCGGTAGCGGCGTGTCCGCAGGTCGCCATCGTCGCGATGGACGTCACCGCCCTCGCCTTCCGCGAGGGCGCGTTCGATGCGGTGGTGGCCAGCTCCGTCCTCCAGTTCAGCGGCCCGGGCTCACTGGGGGAGTGGGCCCGCGTCACCCGGCCGGGAGGCCGCATCGCCTGCTCGTTGCCGTGGGGGCCCGAGGTGTGGA
>DASRJN010000573.1:0-2029 GCA_035649455.1 Acidimicrobiales bacterium | reverse complement strand
CCTGATCCAGAGACGTTCCAGTACTACAGCCAGACTGGTTGAGGTGATGGTCGCCAGGTGCACGATCGCGCGTTCCGGCGGGTGGCTACGCGTCGGCCGCAGCCAACTCGGCTGACCACAAGTGGTAGCCATCCGCGGGGTCGCCGGCTGTACGGGTGGCGTACCACAGCTGTAGGCGCCCGTCGTTCAGGTGGGTCGCGCTCGGGCTCCGCACCGGCCCGGACGCATCGCCCAAGTCTTCGGGCGTCAGGGTGGTGCCCCGCCGGTCCCAGGTCACGCCCTCGTCGGAGGTGGCCATGTCGATGGCGGTCCGGGCGCCGGCGTCGCTGACATACAGCATGGTGAACCGCCGGTGGCGCACGAGGACCCAGGGCTCGGAGACGGCCACCTCGTCGCGGGTGGGCTCGACCACCGGTCCGACTCGATCCCAGGACGCACCGTTAGGGGACACGGCAGCCAGGATCGTCGCTCGGCGGCCGTTGTCCGCGCCGTCGTAGCCGGAGTAGAAGAGCCACCAGCGCTCGCCGGTCGCCACGAGGCAGGGATGGGTGGCACCGATCGCGTCGGGCCCGCCTCGCTCCATGAACGTGCCTTGTGCCTCCCATCGGTGACCGTCCGTCGAGGTAGCCATGTGAAGACGGCTGTCGGCTCCGTCAGAGCCGGCATAGGCCATCAGGAAACCGACGGGGGTGGGCACGACCGAGGGCGCTTCCACCCCGAACGCGTCACTGTCCCCCGAGAAACCGGCGTCGATGCTGATCCCCCGACGCCGCCACGGCTGACCGGGTTCCTGCACCGCCTCCAGGATCCGTGCCGTCGAGCCGTCGTGGCCTGAGTACCACATCCGCAGCGTTCCATCGTCAGCTTCGAGGACCGAGGGCCGGAACGAGCGGAGCCGGTCGAGCTCGGCCCACGGGCCCGAGCTGGAGAGGACGATGCGGTGGCGAGTCCAGGACATCGCGATGCCTATGGCACCCAGCGCGACGATCGGTGACCGATCCGGAGCGACCACCACCACGGACTCGCCGAGTCGCGAGACCGGACGGCGACGAGCGCTACGGCGTCGTCAGCGATCGCGCTCGGCCGGCGCATATGGTCCGTAACCTCGAAAGGGCGGCCGGTTGCGATGGAGGTACCCGACGACGGACCTGATCGTCATCGCTGTGTGACCCTGGGCCCCGAGGTAGTTGGGCACGTCGAACGCGGCGCGACCGTCGTTGCTCGCCGCGAGGACGTCAGCGACGAGATCGGCCATCGTGAGACCGGGGAAGTCGGGGACCTCACCGTCGAGCAGTCGCGCTTCCCGCTTCCGCCGCTGCCGGGACAGATCATCGTCACCCGTCCACGGCTCAACTGAGCTCAGCATGGTCGCCTCCTCGTGTCGGCTCAGAAGAGGCGACGTACGGCTCGAGCTACGGCCGAGCGACGAAGCGGGCTTCCAAGGGGATCCACGGTATCGACGTGCTGGCCGATGTCGTCGGTTGACGGTCTGATCCGACGACACAGCGCACGAGCGCCTCACTGCCGGGGCAACCGCCGGGGCGGCACCGGCGCGCCGCCCGATCGAGGGATCGGTGGGAGCATCGGTTCTGGGGGCGGGACCGGTTCGGAAGGCGGGACCGGTTCGGGAGGCGGAACCGGTTCGGGAGGCGGGACCGGTTCGGCCGGAAGCCGCCAGGTTCGTTCTGCCGGCGTGGGCAGCGCCATTCGGTCGTTGCCTGTCGTGTGGTGCTGACCTTCGTGCCGGACCGAGAGCGTGACCCTGGCCCGTGAGATCGCGTCACGCCGACGCCCTGTGGTGGCGATATCCCTCCGGACCGGTCTGACACCCAGGTAGCCGATGGCTCGCTCCAGCAGCCGAACGCCGCGGCGGGTCAGCTCGTCATTGGACGGGTGGCGCGCTTGGGAGCGTCCGAGTCCCAAAGCGTGGGCCATGGTGTCACGGTCGTGGCCCGCCGTGCGTGCGAGGGCAAGCGCGTGGTCGGGGAGGTGGAGGTCGCTCCCGGAACCAGCCAGTTCGAGACTGCGA
>DASRJN010000572.1:0-14593 GCA_035649455.1 Acidimicrobiales bacterium | reverse complement strand
TGTACGGGCGCCGGGCGCGCCCGTCGAACACGACGTCGGTCGAGAGGTGGACCAGCCGCGCCCCGACCGCCCGCGCCGCCTCGGCCACTACGCCACTGCCGACCGCGGTGACCTCCCACCCCCCCGGCCCCTGCTGCAGGTACGCGGTGTGCACCACAGCCGCGGGGCGCGCCCGATCGAGCAGGGCACGGACCTCAACGGGGACGCGGACGTCGATCCGGGCCGGGCCCGGTTGCCGGTTGCTGGCGGCGGTCACCGCCCAGCCGGTGGCCGCTGCGTGGGCCGCCAACGCACGACCGAGGTAGCCGGAGCCGCCGGTGATGACCAGCCCCGGGCGCTCGGTCGCAGCGCTCAGCGGACGGTCGATAGGAAGCTGATGAGCCGCCCTCGCTGGGCGGCGTCGTCACCGGGCGCCAATCGTGAACCCCCCGCCGAGCCACCGTTGTTGCCCACGGTGGACTGGACTGCGGCCCGAGCTTCGGGGCTCATGGCGGCCACATGGGGCGCGATCTCATGGGACTCGGGACCGACCGGAGGCCGGGGCGGGCCCAGGCTCGACAGGCCGGAGAACGGCGACGAGATGGGGCCGGTGATGGGGTTGGCGCCGGTGTCGTCGGCCGCCCAGTGCAGGTCGGGCGGCAGCGACCCCGGGCCGACCGGCCGGATCTGGCCGGTGTCGCTGAGCGGCGACGGGCCGAGGCGGCCGCCGTCGAACGGCGAAGGCGGCGGCGTCGGCGGCATGGCCGGGCGGCGGGGCACATCGCGCCGCGGCTGGGCCCCGTTGCGGTCGGCGGGACCCGCCGGCGGCCGGCCGCGCTCGGCAGGCGGCCGGGGCATGCCGTTGGCGTCGCCGCGACCCTGCGGGCGGGGCGGCACCCCGTTCACGTCCCGGCGAGCCTGCGGGCGGGCGGGCTCGGCAGGCGGGCGGATGATCTCGTCGGGTCGGCCAAGGGGCCGGCCGGCGGTGTCGTCGGGCCCGCCCAGGGGCCGGCCAGCATCGGGCCGGACCGTGGGTCGCGCGGTGTCGTCGGGCCGGCCCAGCGGCCGACCAGTGTCGTCCGGCCGGCCGGGGGGCCGACCAGTGTCGTCGGGTCGTCCGGGCCGGCGGCTGTCGCCGGAGCGGCTCGGCGGGCCCGCGGCGTCGCCGGAGCGGGTGGGTGGCCCTGCGGGCTCGCTGGAGCGGACGCGAGGGACCCGGCCGCTGTCGCTCGGACGCGTGACCGGAGTGCGGCCCGTGTCGTTGCGCGCCGACGGGACCGAGGGCGACTCGGGCCGGCCCGGGGCGGGCGGCGGCACCGAGGGGGCCGGGCTGCGCCCGGTGCCCACCCGCGACGGCAGCGGGCCGGGGTCGGGCGGGTCGACGGGGATCGAGGGCACCTCGCCGGTCTTGTCGGCGGTCAGCCAGCCGGCCCGCTGGCCCTCGCTGGACAGCGGCTCGGGGATCTCGGGGATGGCGGGCACGGGCTCGGTGACGGGCCCCGGTGCCGGGATCCGCTGCGGCCGCGGGCTCGGTGCCTCGGCCCGGGTCGCCGGCTCCTGACGGCCCGGCGGCGCGACGTCGGCCACACCCAGGTCGACCAGGTCGCGCACGATCCGGGACACGCCCAGCTCGGTGAGCTCCAGCTCCTTGGCCAGCTCGCCCACGGTGCGACCGGAGGCGACGGCCACGACAAACCTCCAGCGGTCGGCGTCGATGGTGACCTCGTCGGCCGACAGATCCGGCGCCAGCGAGACGTGGTGCGCCGGCGAGGGCACCACCGCTTCCAGCTCGGTCCACTCCCGGAGCAGCGACGTGGCCCGGCGCAGGACGTCCTCGACGCCCTCCGAGCGGCCCGGCTGCGGTGCCTTCTGGCCGGGCTCGAAGGCGAAGGATCCGGTGTCGAACCGCAGGAGCTCGAACACCACTTCATCGGTCGGCGTCCGGTCCCCGGCACGGTCGGCCGCGGCACCGACGACGCTGCCTCCGTCAAGCCACACGCTCCCCTGCCCCCGGTCGCCGTCGATCCGCAGGCGACCGGTCTTCGCCGTCGTGGCGAGGAGCCGCAGGACGTCCGGCAGTGAGAACGTGTCCAGTGTCCCTTGCAACGCCAACGCTCTACCTCCGCTCTTGGTAAATCCGCCACATCCCCAGCGCGCGGCGTCAGCCTAGGCCGTAACACTCCCGCGCGCCCAGCGTCACATTTCTCGGATTCCTCTCCTATACCCGGAACGCGTTCCGGTAACGCTCATCCGGGCCGTGCCGGCGGGCCAGGGCGTGGCGGGCCGCGGCGGTCATGGCGTCCAGCGGCGGGGCCTCGCCCGTCCAATTCCGAAACGCGAGTCCGGCCTGGTGGACCAGCATGCCGAGACCCCCGACGGCCACCGCGCCCCGAGCCCGAGCCGCCCGGAGCAGGGGCGTCACCGCCGGGTGGTAGACGAGGTCGCAGACCACTTGGCCCTCGTGCAGGAGAGCTTCATCGACCGGCAACGGATCGACCCCACCGTGGGTGATGTCCATCCCCAAGGGTGTTGCGTTGACGACGAGGTCGGCCGTGGCCACGTCGGCCCCGGTGCCCACGCGCCCGACCGGCCCCGCCAGCGGTGCGGCCCGGGCTGCGGGCTCGGGCGAACGGTTCACCACCACGACCTCCGAAGCACCTGCCGCTCCCAAGGCCCGGACGACCGCTCGCCCCGCGCCGCCCGCCCCCACCACGACGCAGCGCAGCCCGGCCACGTCCAGGCCCGGGTCGCGCCCCAGCGCGTCCACGAAGCCGGCGCCGTCGGTGTTGTCCCCCACCAGGCGGTCACCGCGGCGGAACACGCAGTTGACCGCGCCCAGCTCGGCCGCCACCAGGGTCGTCTCGTCGACCGCGCCGTGGGCCGCGGCCTTGTGGGGCATGGTCACCGACAGCCCGCCGAGGCCCAGCGTGCGCATGGCGTCGACCGCGGCGGCGCCCTGGCCGGGTGGGACTTCCAGCGCGACGAACACCCAGTCCGCGCCGGTGGCGGCGAAGGCAGCGTTGAGGATGGTGGGCGACAGCGAATGGCGCACCGGCCAGCCGATCACCGCGGCGAGCCGGGTCGCGCCGCTGATCACGCGGCCACCCGTCTGCCCGGGGGCCGGGTCAGGCGGAGCACCCCAGTCCCTGGCGAGCGCACTCGGCCTTGAGGTCCACGAACTCGTCGTAGTTGTCGGTGAAGGCGTGGTGCCCTTCGGCGTCAGCGAGCACGTAATAGAGCCACGGGCCCTCGGCGGGGTTGAGCGCGGCCTCGATGCTGGCCCGACCGGGCGACGCGATGGGCGTCGGCGGCAGCCCGGCGTTGATGCGGGTGTTGTACGGCGACTCGGACGCCAGGTCGGACTCGGTGAGCGTGCAGGGGATCTCACCCTTCTCGTAGCACGAGGTGGCGTCGATGCCCAGCGGCTGGCCCGCGGCCAAGCGGTTGTAGATCACCCGGGCCACCTTGGCCCGGTCCTCGTCGACCCGGGCCTCCTCCTCCACCAGGGAGGCGACGACCAGCACCTGGTAGGGCGTGATGCCGAGCTGGGCCGCCTTGTTGGTGGCGTCGAGGCTGTTCATCGTCTCGTCCAGCGTCGCCACCATCCGGCCGAGGAGCTGGACCTCGGTCTCGCCCTCCTCGACGCCGTAGGTCTCCGGGAACAGCGTCCCCTCGAGCGAGGGCTGGTCGGGCGGCAGGAAGGCTGAGCGCATGGTGGGGTCGCCCAGGGCCGCCTGCAGGCCTTCCGGCGTGAAGCCGGGCACGCCCTCGCTGGGATCGACCAGCCGCTGCGCCAGCTGGGTGAGGGTGAGGCCCTCGGGCACCGTCACCAACGTCGAGTTGGGCGGCAGCGGCTCGGCCTTCAGGTAGTCGATGGCCTCGTCGAAGGAGGAGTTGAGCCGCATCCGGTACGTGCCGGCCTGGAAGGACCCGACGTCACGCAGCTTCGTGTACCAGTCCCACACCCGGGCGTCGGCGATCACGCCCGCGTCGGCCAGTGTGTGCCCGATGCCCGACGTGGTGGTGCCATCGGGGACCTCGACCAGGACTTCCTCGCCCGGGGGCCCGGGCGGATCGATCTGGTCCTGCACCCATGACCACCCGAACCAGCCGGCAACCGCCGCGGCCAGCACCAGAACGGCCAGCACGCCGAGGACGATGGCGCAGCCGCGGCGGCGGGGCTCCTCGTCGCCCTCCCCGCCGTCGTCGTGCTCGTCGTAGTACGTGTCGTCACCGTACGTGTCGCCGCTAGCCAGATCGCTGCCGGCTCCCCAGGCGGTGCGGGTACGACCCGAGGTCCCGGGTGCGCGTCCCTGGTCCCCGACATAGTTCGCCGACGCGCGGCGGCGGGCCGGGTACCCGCTGGCCCCGGCCTCGTAGCGCGACATCGGCTGGCCGTCCGGGCCTACGGCCTGGGTCTGGCCGGTGGCGGGCCGGCTGGTCCACGGGTCGTCGTAGCTCCCGCCGGACGCTGGGCGCGGCTGGTCGGGGTAGGCGCGGGGCGCCGGCCCCGGGCCACCTCCGGGCGGCGTCGCTCGCCGCCGGGAGGCCGGATCCGGCCCGCCGGCCATGCCGTGGCCCTGCGACGGGGCCCCGCCCCGCTGGGGCAGCGGTGGCGCGCCCGCCGAGCGGTTCCGCACCCGGGCCGGGCCCGAGCGCGGCGCCGACGGTGGCGACAGATCGGCCAAGTCGTCCAGCTCGTCGCCCCCATCGTCCTCCCGGCGGCGGCCGCGGGTCTTGGGGCCCACGCTCTCGCGCGTCCAGAAGTCGTCGTAGCCCCCGCCGCCCTTGGAGCGCTTCGCTCCGCGGCGGCGCTTGGGCGCAGCAGGATCGTTGTGGTCAGAGAAGGCCATGCGCGGTGTTTGCAGGAGCAGCGAACAGCCCAGTCACCACGGTGGTATCCGGCGTCTTCACCACTCAGGCTGTCCAGCATCCAGCCATGACTGCAGGATCACCGTAGCAGCGACCCGGTCGACAACCTGGCGACGGCGACCCTTGCGCACTCTCATGGCACGCAGGCTGCGCTCCGCTTCCACCGTGGAAAGCCTCTCGTCCCAGGTCACCACGCTGACGGGCAGCGCGGCCCGGAGCTCGTCCACCTCGGCGAGGATGGCCTGCGCCGCGGGGCCCACCGACCCGTCGAGCGACAGGGGCAGGCCGACGACGACGACCTCGGCGCCCGCCTCCTCCACCAGCGCGGCGATGCGCCGGTGGTCGGCGGACCGGTCGCCGCTGCGGGTGACGACCTCGTACGGGGTGGCCACGGTGCCGCCGCTGTCGGACAGGGCGACCCCGATGCGACGGGTGCCGATGTCGAGGGCGACGGCGCGCGCCACGCTCAGGCGAGGCCGGCTGCGGCCCGCACCTGGTCGAGTGCCTCGTCGAGGCGGGAGGCGTCCCGGCCGCCGGCCTGGGCCAGCTCCGGGCCCTTGCCGCCGCCACCGCCGACCGTGCGCGCCGCGTCGGCGATCAGCTCGCCCGCGTGCAGGCCGGAGTCCTTGGCCACCGCCGCCACCAGGGCGACGCCGCCGTCCTCCTTCTCGGCGCCGATGACGGCGCCGCGGATGCCCGGCTGCTGGCGTATGGCCACGGCCAGTTCCTGCACCGCGGCGGGCGCGAGGCCGTCGACCCGGGCCACCACCACGCCGTCGACGGCGCGGGAAGCCAGCTCGCCGGCGCGGTTGCCCGCGGCCTGGCGGCGCAGGTCCTCGACCTCGGCCCGCAGGGTGCGGACCTCGGTGCGCAGCTTCTCGGCCGCCAGGGGCAGGTCGTCGGCCGTGGTGTTGAGCACGTCGGCCGCCCGGGCCAGCAGGTCCTCCTCCTGGCGCAAGCGGTCGATGGGCCCCAGGCCGGTGACCGCCTCGATGCGGCGCACGTTGGAGCCGATCGAGCCCTCGGACGTGACCTTCAGCGGCCCGATGTCGCCCAGGCGGCGCACATGGGTGCCGCCGCACAGCTCGATCGAGTGCTCACCCGCCTCCAGCACGCGCACGATGTCGCCGTACTTCTCGCCGAAGAACATGATGGCGCCCAGGTCGCGGGCCTCGTTCATGGTGGTCTCGAAGTGGCGCACCCCGGCGTTCTCGAGGATCTCGCGGTTGGCCAGGTCCTCGATCTCCCGCAGCTGCTCCTGGGTGACCGGCTCGTAGTGGCTGAAGTCGAAGCGCAGGCGGTCGGGTGCCACCAGCGAGCCCTGCTGGCGCACGTGGTGGCCCAGCACCTCCCGCAACGCCCAGTGGAGGATGTGGGTGCCGGTGTGGTTGCGGCGGATGGCGTCGCGGCGCTCGCGGTCGATGGCCGCGGTGGCCGTCTGGCCCGGCTCGATGTGGCCCTCGCGCAGCCGCACCGTGTGCCGGTGCAGGCCGGGCAGGCCGTACGTGGTGTTGAGGACATCGGCGACGCCGGTGTCGGTGGTGATGGTGCCGGTGTCGCCGATCTGGCCGCCGGCCTCGGCATAGAACGGCGTGCGGTCGAGGTAGACGCCGTCGCCCTCCACCGCGAGGACGGTGGCGACCGAGCTGTACTCGTCGCGTCCGGTGAACTCGGTGGGGCCGTGGTCGGCCAGCAGCCCCTGCTGCAGCGTGACCTCGTCGCCGGTGGCCACCCCGCCGCCCTTGGCTGCCGCCCGCGCCCGGGCCCGTTGGTCCTCCATGGCCGACTCGAAGCCGGCCACGTCGACCTGGAACCCGCGCAGGTCCGCGGTCTCCTGCGTGACCTCGAAGGGGAAGCCGTAGGTGTCGTGGAGCTGGAACGCCACCGAGCCGGGCAGGGTGCCGCCCGGCTCCAGCCGGTCGAGCTGGGTGTCGAGGATCTGCGAGCCGGTGGCCAGGGTGCGGCGGAACGACTCCTCCTCCCGGCCGATGGTGGGCAGCACGAGGTCGCGCTGCTCGACCACGATCGGGTAGGCGTCGCCCATCAGCGCGATGGTCCGCTCGACCATGGCCGGCAGCACCGGGCGCTCCACCCCCAGCAGGTAGGCGAAGCGGATGGCGCGCCGGATGATGCGACGCAGCACGTAGCCCCGCGCCTCGTTGGAGGGGTTGACGCCGTCGGCCACCAGGAAGGTCATGGTGCGGGCGTGGTCGGCCATCAGCCGCAGGGCGATGTCGCCCAGGTTGGACTCGCCCAGCCGGTGGCCGGTCACCGACTGCGCCTCCTCGACCAGGGCGGTCAGCGTGTCGGAGTCGTAGAGGCTGTGGCTGCCGGCCAGGACCGCCATGATGCGCTCCAGGCCCGCGCCGGTGTCGATGTTCTTGGACGGCAGGTCGGTGAGCCGGCCGTCCAGGCCCCGCAGGTACTGGGGGAACACCAGGTTCCAGATCTCGACGTAGCGGTCCTCGGCCTCGGGGTTGGCGGGGCCGCCCTCGGGGCCGATCTCGGGCCCGTTGTCCCAGAAGATCTCCGACGAGGGACCACACGGGCCGGTGTCGCCCATCTCCCAGAAGTTGGCCTTGCCCAGGCGCTGGATGCGGTCGCGGGGGAAGCCGACCTCGTCGGCCCACAGGGCCTCGGCCTCGTCGTCGTCGGTGTGGACCGTGACCCACATGCGGTCGCCGTCGAGCTCGAGCACCTCGGTGACGAACTCCCACGCCCAGGCGATGGCTTCGGCCTTGAAGTAGTCGCCGAAGCTGAAGTTGCCCAGCATCTCGAAGAAGCTGAGGTGGCGGGCCGAACGGCCGATGGCGTCGAGGTCGTTGTGCTTGCCGCCCGCCCGCACGCAGCGCTGCACCGAGGCGGCCCGGCGCGGCCTGTAGGGCACGGGCTCCTCGCCGAGGAACAGGGGGACGAAGGGCATCATGCCCGAGTTGGTGAACATGGGCGCGCTGGGGTGGGTCGGGATGAGGCTTCCCGACGGCACGATCGTGTGCTGCCTGGCCGAGAAGAAGTCGGTCCAGGCGCGGCGCAGCTCGGCTGAGGTCCGCGGTGCCATAAGTGGGCTCAGCCTAGTGCTGACGTGGATGTTCTCCGTGCCGGGTTACCGCAGGCTGCCCGCACCGGGGCGCAGCTCGGAGCGCAGCTCCGCCTCGCGCTCGGCCATGGTGCGCCGGCCCTCGCTGAGCGCGTCGCGCACGCCGGAGCCGAACCGGCGGACCGAGGTGGAGACCTCGTCCTGGACGTGGGCCGGGGTGTAGCGCTCGACGGTGCGCAGCACCCGGCGGCGGATCCACATGGCGCCGCCGAAGCCCGCGGTCGCCCCGGTCGTGAACCACAGCGCGCGCCGGAACACGGCTCAGCCCTCGGCCTTGCGGCCCCGCAGCCGCCGCGCCGCCTTGGCCGTGCCGCTCGCGAAGGCCACGCCTTTGATCACCGGGTTGGCCATGGCGATGTACGCCAGCCGCGACGCGGAGTCGACGGTGCCGGTCACCGACTCGGCGGTGGTGACCAGCCGGTCGAGCCGCACGATCTCGTGGTTGGCCGCGTCCACCGTGTCCCGCAGGTCCTCGAGCACGGGGACCGTCTCGGTGCGCAGCAGGCTCGCCACCTCCCGCAGGGCCTTCAGCGTGCGCAGCAGGGCCGTGGTGGCCACGGCCAGCAGCACCACGGCGGCCACGCTGGAGATGGCCACGATGACGGCGGCAAGGTCGTTGCCGGTCATGCGTCGTCCAGGCCTTCGTGCTCGTTGGCGTGCCGTGCCATGCGCTCGGCGATCTCCTGCTCGTAGCCATGGGGCGAGGGCTCGTAGTACACCGCGTCCCGAGCGTCGTCGGGGAGGTACTGCTGGCGGACCCAGCCCCCTGCGTCCTCGTGAGGATAGTCGTAGCCCACGCCGTGACCGAGCGTGGCGGCCGACCGGTAATGGCTGTCCCGGAGATGCGCCGGGACCTCGCCCCCGACGCCCTGGCGCACGTCCTCCCGCGCCCGCCACAGACCCAGCGCGGCCCGGTTGGACTTGGGCGCGGTGGCGAGGTGCACCACCGCCTGGGCCAGGTTGAGCTGGGCCTCGGGCAGGCCCACGAACTCGACCGCATGGGCCGCGGCGGTGGCCACCACCAGCGCGGTGGGATCGGCCTCGCCGATGTCCTCGCTGGCCAGGATCACCAGGCGGCGCGCCACGAAGCGCGCGTCCTCCCCCGCCTCCAGCATGCGGGCCAGGTAGTGGAGGCCGGCCTGGGGATCCGAGCCCCGCACGCTCTTGATGAAGGCCGAGATCACGTCGTAGTGCTCGTCGCGGCCGTAGCGGTGGAGCTTGGTCCCCAGCGCGGCCTCGGCCTCGGCCACGCTCACCCGGGGCGTCGCCGCGTCCGGGTCCAGCGCCCGGGCCAGGGCCACCGCCACCTCCAGGCTGGTGAGGGCGTGGCGCCCGTCGCCCCCGGCCCGGTCGGCCAGATGGGCCAGCGCCTCGGGCTCGGCCTCCGCGCCCTCGGCCTCCAGGCCCTTGCGCAGCAGCGCGAGCACGGCGGCCTCGTCCAGCGGCCGCAGCCGGAACAGCGTCGAGCGGGACAGGAGCGGCGGGTTGACCTCGAAGTAGGGGTTCTCGGTGGTGGCTCCCACCAGGACGAGCAGCCCGCTCTCCACCGACGGGAGCAGGGCGTCCTGCTGGGCCTTGTTGAAGCGGTGCACCTCGTCCAGGAACAGGATGGTCCCCTGCTCCCGCTCCCCGAGGCGCTGCTGGGCCCGGGCCGTGACCTCCCGCACGTCCTTCACGCTGGCGGACACCGCGGAGAGCTGCTCGTAGGCCTTGGCCGTGTGGCGGGCGATGACCTGGGCGAGCGTGGTCTTCCCGGTGCCCGGCGGGCCCCAGAAGATGGCCGACGACAGCCGGTCGGCCTCCACCAGCACCCGCAACGGCCGGCCGGGACCGACCAGCTCGTCCTGGCCCACGATGTCGTCCAGCCGGTTCGGCCGCAGCCGGGCCGCGAGCGGGGCCTGCCGCGCGAGGCGGTCCTCCGCCGCGGCCGCGAACAGGTCCATGGTGGGCGACGCTATCTGGTCAGACCGTCAGGACGATCTTGCCGACCGTGCGGCCGGTCTCGCTGTGGGCGTGGGCCTTGGCCGCGTCCTCCAGGGGGAACGCGGCCGAGACGTCGACCCGGAGCTCGCCGTCCTCCACCAGCTGCGACAGGGCGAACAGGCCCTCGTGGTCGGGCTCGACCAGGAAGCGGGTGAACCGGGCGCCGCGGGCCTCCACCTCGGCGGCCAGGTCGTCGGGCGCGGCCGAGGGGACGCCCACGAACAGCCCGCCCGGTCCCAGCGTGCGCACGAGGTCGCGGCTGCCGCCCACGAGGTCGACCACCACGTCCACCCGCCCCGCGGCCTCGGCCACGTCCGTGGTGGTGTAGTCGATCGGCTCGTCCACCCCGTACGAGCGCAGCTTGCCGTGCTTGGCTTCGGTGGCGGTGCCGACGACGGTGGCGCCCCGGCCCTTGGCCACCTGGGCGGCCAGGTGCCCTACCCCGCCGGCCGCGGCCGTGATCAGCACCCGCTGGCCGGGCTGGACGTTGGCCGTGTCCACCAGGATCTGCCACGCGGTGAGCCCGGCCAGCGGCAGGCCCCCGGCCTCCTCGAAGCTCAGCTCGGCCGGCTTGCGGGCGAACTGGCGGGACGGGGCGGTCACGTACTCGGCGTAGGCGCTCGCGGCCCGGGGGAACCAGGGCATGCCGAACACCGGGTCGCCGGGTGCCAGCGTGGTCACGCCGAGCCCGACCTCTTCGACCACCCCGGCCACGTCCCAGCCCAGGGTGAACGGCGGGTCGCCCAGCACGCGCGCCATGCCTTTGCCCGCCCGGGTCTTCCAGTCGACCGGGTTCACGCCCGCCGCTCGCACCCGTACCAGCACCTCGGTCGGCAACGGCGTCGGTGCCGCCGCCTCCCCCAGCTCCAGCACCTCCGGACCCCCGAAGGCCTGTTGAGTCATGATCCGCATGCCCACAGCGTGCCCTGTCAGGGCATGATGGTGGGGATGGCCGACACCGTGCGTCCCACGCGCCTCACCAGCGACCAGGTCCACCTGGTCCTGCGCCGGGCCGCGGAGCTGGATGCGCTGAGCGAGGCCCCGAGTGACGTCGACGGCTACGACTCCCGGGCGGTGGAGGAAGCCGCCCGCGAGGTGGGCCTGTCCCCCGCGGCGGTGCGCCAAGCCGTGGCCGAGCTGCGGGTGGGCGCCCTGCCTGCCCCCACTGCCGACCGCAAGCCGGCACGGGTGGCGCAGTCACGCCTGGTCTGCCAGCAGCGGCTGCTCGAGATCACGCCGATGGCGGCCCATGCCCGCATCGAGCGCTTCATGCGCACCCAGATGTTCGAGCTCCGCCGCCACGCCGGCGACCGCGCCATCTACCGGGCCCGTAGCGACCTGGTGGCGAGCCTCCGCCGGGGCCTGAACTTCGGCGGTGCCATCAAGCTCGACGGCCTGCGCACGGTCACGGTGGACATCACCCCGGCCGACGAGCGCACGCTGGTCCGGGTCGAGGCCGAGCTCACCATCAGCCGGGCCAACGCCGTGGCCGGAGGTGCGGCGCTCGGCACCGGCACGGCCCTGTTCACCGGCCTGATCGGCGCGGTGTTCGCCGAGCCGGCCCTGGTGGTGGGGGCCCTTCCCGCCGGGATGCTCATCGGCGGCGGCAGCGTCCGGGTGGCGGAGTCCCGCTGGCGCAAGCGCCGGAACGACGTGGCCGAGGTCCTCGACTCGCTGCTCGACCGGCTCTAGGGCCTGGCTCAGCGCTCGTCCCCATCCTCGCCGTCGTCGGGCGGGTCCTCGATGCGGACCCCGAGCGAGGGCAGCACCACCAGCGCCAGGTCCAGCACCTGCTCGGGACCGACGACGACGTTGCGCAGCCCGTCGCCGCCCAGCACCCCGGCCAGCGAGGACCCGTGCAGCGCCACGTCGTCCAGCTGGGCCAGCGAGAAGTTCGCCTGCGCCAGGCGACAGCCCGTGATGCGGGCCTGCTTCACCTGAGCGCGGTACCAGTCGCTGGCGGTCAGATCGCACCGGCTCACCTCGGCGCGCTCCAGGCGGGCCATCCGGAACCACGCCTCGTCGGCCTTGCAGTCGACCATGGCCAGGTCGGACGCCACCACCTCGGCGGCCACGAGGGCCGAGAGGCGGCAGCGCCGGAACACCACCCGCCGGAGCTTGGCCTCCTTCAGGGTCACGCCCGACAGGTCGCAGTCCTCGAACACCGTGTCGGCCCACTCGGGCCCGTCCAGGGTGGCCCCGGGCAGGCGGACACCGGTCAGGCGGCACCCGGTCAGCCGCAGGTCCTCGACGGCGAGGTCGACGGCCGCGCCCCCGTCGATCGCCGCGTCCTGGAGGTGGACGTCATGGTCGAGGTCGTCGAGGGTGGCCTGGTCCGCGGAGCGGGGCAGCCGCGGCTCGGCCGCGGGCGACGGCACGGGTCAACCCCGCGGCGGCAGGGTGCGCAGGCCGAGCTCGGCCAGGTAGGCCTCCTCGACCGGGGTGGGGGCGTTGGTGAGCGGGTCTGCGCCCGACTGGGTCTTGGGGAAGGCCACCACCTCGCGGATGTTCTCCTCCCCCACCAGCAGGGCCACCAGCCGGTCGATGCCGAAGGCGAACCCGGCGTGCGGCGGAGCGCCGTAGCGGAAGGCGTCGAGCAGGAAGCCGAAGCGCTCCTGCGCCATCTCGGGGCCGATGCCCAGCAGCCCGAAGATGGTCTGCTGCACGTCGGCGCGGTGGATACGGACCGAGCCCGAGCCCAGCTCCCAGCCGTTGAGCACAAGGTCGTAGGCCTGGGAGCGCACCCGCAGCAGGTCGGCCGGGTCGTCGGAGCCGAGCAGGTCCAGGTCGTCGGGGTGGGGCATGGTGAAGGGATGGTGGGCCGGCACCGGGCGGCCGTCGTCGCCCAGGCCCTCGAACAGCGGGAAGTCGACCACCCACAGGAAGTGCAGCCCGCCCTCGGTCACCGGCGGCCGCCCCAGCTCGAGCCGCAGCAAGCCCAGGACATGCCTCACCACGGGCCGCTGGTCGGCCACGAGCAGCAGCAGATCGCCCGGCTCGGCCTCCAGCCGCGTGCGGATGCCGGCCAGCTCGCCGTCGGACAGGAACTTGGCCACCGGGCCGTCCAGGGCGTCGTCGCCGACCCGCATCCACACCAGGCCCTTGGCCCCCCAGCGCTTGGCCGCGTCGGTGAGGTCGTCGAGCCGCTTGCGGGAGAAGTCGCCGCCGCCCGGCACCCGGATGCCCTTCACCGTCTGGCCCGCGAACGCCTTGAACCCGGTCTCGGCGAACACCTCGGTGAGCTCGACCAGCTCCATGCCGAAGCGGATGTCGGGCTTGTCGGAGCCGTAGCGCTCCATGGCTTCCTGCCAGGTGATGGCGGGGATGTCGCCCAGCTCGACGCCGGTCACGGCCCGGGTCGCCGTCCCCACCGCGTCCGACACGAAGGCCAGCACGTCCTCCTGGCCCACGAAGCTGGCCTCGACGTCCAGCTGCATGAACTCGAACTGCCGGTCGGCCCGCAGGTCCTCGTCCCGGAGGCAGCGGGCGATCTGGTAGTAGCGGTCGAGCCCGCCCACCATGGTGAGCTGCTTGAACAGCTGGGGGCTCTGGGGCAGGGCGTAGAAGCTCCCCGGATGCAGCCGGGACGGGACCACGAAGTCCCGGGCGCCCTCGGGGGTGGAGGCGATGAGCATCGGCGTCTCCACCTCGACGAACCCCTGGCGCTCCATCGAGCCCCGGATGGCCGCGTTGACCTGGGCCCGCGCCCGTAGGTTGCGCTGCATGCGCTCGCGCCGCAGGTCCACATAGCGGTGGCGCAGGCGCACGACCTCGTCGGCGTCGATGCGGTCGTCGACCGGGAAGGGCGGCGGCTCGGCCCGGTTCAGGACCTCGACCGTGCACTCCCCCACTTCGACCTCGCCCGTGGCGAGCACGGGGTTGACGGTGCCCTCGGGCCGCGTGCGGACCACGCCGGTCACCCGCACCACCCACTCGTTGCGCACGTCGACCGAGCCGTCGATCACGCACTGGACCACCCCCTCGCGGTCCCGGAGGTCGAGGAAGGCCAGGTGCTCGCCGTGCTCGCGGCGGCGGGCCACCCAGCCGCACAGCGACACGGTCTGGCCCGCGTGCTCGGGGCGCAGCTCGCCGCACCAGTGCGTGCGCAGTCCCCAGGCGGGCGGGTAGCTGGTCACGATGCCTCCAGGATGCTGCGGACCCGATCGACGACCTGGTCCCTCGGGACGATCTGCTGCTCGGCGCGCCCGAGGTCCCGCACGGTCGCGGTCTTGTCGGCTGCCTCCTGCTCCCCCACGATCACGGCCACCCGCGCGCCGGAGCGGCCCGCCGCCTTCATCTGCGACTTCATGGAGCGGCCCTCATAGGCCCGGTCGGTGCGCAGCCCCGCCACGCGCAGCTCCTGCGCGAGGTCGCGGGCGGCGGTGCCGTCGGTGGTGTCCACCACGAACACGTCGAGGACGCTGTCCGGCGCCGGGAGCACGCCCTCGGCGTCGCAGGCCAGCAGCATGCGCTCGACGCCCGAGCCGAAGCCGATGCCAGGCGTGGGCGTACCGCCCAGCTGTTCGACCAGGCCGTCGTAGCGGCCGCCGCCGATGATGGTGGACTCGGCGATGTCGAGCGCCTGGCTCTGGAACTCGAACAGGGTGTGGGTGTAGTAGTCGATGCCCCGCACCAGGCCCGGCTCCAGCTCGTAGGGGATGT
>DASRJN010000571.1:0-6977 GCA_035649455.1 Acidimicrobiales bacterium | reverse complement strand
GGCCCAGGCGTTGGAGTTGGAATAGAACATGAAGGCGGTGCCCATGACCCGGGGCGGGTCCCAGTCGAGCGCCTTGAACGCCTCGGCGAAGTGGAACGTGGCGTAGCCGTAGCCGCCGTAGTAGATGCCCTCGACGCCCAGGTCGCGCATGAGCGCCAGGTCGTCCTTGAGGCCCCGGGGGTTGGGCTCCAGCTTGACCTCCCGCATGACGGTCAGGCCCAGCTGATAGGCCGTGTCCCGGAAGTAGTCGGCGTAGTCCTTGCCCGACGAGCCCTGCTCCCAGAACAGGCCCACCTTCTCCAGGCCTTGGGAGCGGAGCCACTGCGCGCACATCACGCCCTCGGTGGGGATGTCGCCGTTGGCCACGGTGAAGCAGTAGTCGGACGAGAAGCGGTGGGCGCCGGTCCAGCCGATGCAGGGCACCCGCAGCTCGTTGGCCAGGTCCTGGACCACGAGGCAGTTGTCGCTGATCAGCGGACCGAGGACGACCACGCAGCCCTGCTCGACCAGCCAGCGGTAGCCCTCGCGCACCTGGCGGTAGTTCTCGCGGGGCAGGCCCCGGGCGTCGGCCGTCACCAACTGGATGGGGCCCCGGCTGTAGACGCCCTCGTTGAGCGCGTCCTCGATGGCCAGCATGGTGGGGTCGATCCAGTCGGCCAGCAGCTGGCCGAGGTCCATGTCGATGAGCACGCCGATCTTGACCGGCTCGAACGGGTCGCCCTGGGTCTGCACGCCCCGGGTGGGCGGGTAGATGGTGATGCCCTGCACGGCCCGGTCCCCGATGGCGCCGCCGCCCTCGTACCAGGCCGAGCCCTCGCCGCGGCCGCCGGTGAGGAAGCTCTCGGTGCCGTAGCGCACCGACGAGACGGCTCGGTCGGACTCGGCGATCCCGAGGTCCACCGGCGCCGGGAACATGCGGTCGGCGTAGGCCGGCTGGTCTCCCGTTGGCTCGCTCATATCCCCCTCCAGCGTCCTGAACCGCCGTTCATACTACGATACTCCCATTCACACAGGGAGGCCCCATGGCTGAGGTGCGTGCTGACGACCTGATCATGGTGAGCGTGGACGACCACCTGGTCGAGCCGCCCGACATGTTCGACCAGGTGATGCCCGAGCGGTGGCGGGACCGCGCGCCCCGCGTCATCCGCACCAAGGAGGGCGCGGACGTCTGGACGTTCGAGGGCTCGATCATCCCCAACATCGGGCTCAACGCAGTGGCCGGCCGCCCCCGCGAGGAGTACGGCATCGAGCCCACCGCCTTCGACGAGATGCGTCCCGGATGCTGGGACGTGGACGAGCGGATCAAGGACATGGACGCGGGCGGCGTGCTGGGCTCGATGTGCTTTCCCTCGTTCCCGGGCTTCTCCGGCCGGCTGTTCGCCGCCACCGAGGACAAGGACCTGGCGCTGGCCGTGCTGCGGGCCTACAACGACTGGCACGTGGACGCCTGGTGCGGCGCCCACCCTGGCCGCTTCATCCCCATGGGCCTGCCGGTGCTCTGGGACGCCGAGCTGGCGGCGGACGAGGTGCGGCGGCTGGCGGCGAAGGGCGTGCACAGCGTCACCTTCACCGAGAACCCGGCCACCCTGGGCTACCCGTCGTTCCACGCCGAGCACTGGGACCCGCTGTGGCGGGCGCTGTGCGACACCGGCACGGTGCTGTCCATCCACCTGGGGTCGTCGGGCCAGCTGGCGGTGACCGCGCCCGACGCCCCCATCGACGTGATGATCACGCTCCAGCCCATGAACATCTGCCAGGCGGCCGCCGACCTGCTGTGGAGCCGGGTGATCAAGCAGTTCCCCGAGATCCGCATCGCGCTGTCCGAGGGCGGGACCGGCTGGATCCCCTACTTCCTCGACCGCATCGATCGCACCTACGACATGCACCACCTGTGGACCGGCCAGGACTTCGGCGGCCGGATGCCCAGCGAGGTGTTCCGGGACCACTTCCTCACCTGCTTCATCGCCGACCCGGTAGGCGTCAACCTGCGCCACGACATCGGCATCGACAACATCGCCTGGGAATGCGACTACCCGCACAGCGACTCGTCGTGGCCGGCCGCGCCGGAGGAGCTGGCCCGGGTGGCCGCCCGCTACGGCGTGCCCCGCGAAGATCTCGACAAGATCACCTACCGCAACGCCATGCGCTGGTATTCGTACGACCCGTTCGCCCACATTCCCGAGGCCGATGCCACCGTGCGCGGGCTACGGGCCCGCGCCGAGGGCCACGACGTGGCGGTGCGGTCGTTCGACACCGGTCGCTTCGAGCGGAAGCGCAAGGGCGCCGATCTCGGGAAGCTGGCCCGCCAGGCCACTGCATAATTCCGAGACACGCTCGGGAACGATGTGGGAAGCTGCCCGGACGCGCCCGGTGAAGCCGGGCCCCGAGCCGCGTTGCGGAGAAGGAGGTAGGTCAGACGTGAGTGTCGAGACCGTTCTCCGCGCCCGCGGCTCCGCGTCCCTCCCCCGGCTCTGATCCGGCCCTCGGGGCGCCCTGCGAGCCGTCGGGCCCACTGACCCGACCGAAGCTCCGCATCCCTGGAGGGATACCCGTGCCCACGCACGAGACCGAGCGCGCCGCACCGGCGTGGCTCATGGAGGGCGGCACCGTCGACGAGGTGCTCGGCCTGCTCAAGACCGGCAAGGAGGCCGAGGTGTTCGTGGTTGAGCGGCGCACGCTCGACGGCACCCAGTCGGCCATCCTGGCCCACAAGCGCTACCGACCTACCAAGGTCAAGACCAAGGGCGAGCTCCAGGCCCTCGGGTTCACGCGCGCCCGCACCTTCACCGACGACGTGCGTTACCACGAGGGCCGCAAGTTCCGCTACAGCCGAGACCAGCGCGCCGTCGAGCGCATGACCGACTACGGCAAGCACCTGCTGGCCGAGCGCTGGCCGGGCCAGGAGCTGGACTCGCTCACCCGCGCCTACGACGCCGGCGCCACCGTGCCCTACCCGGTCGAGTTCACCGGCGACGGCATGCTCATGCAGTTGATCGGGGACGAAGCGGTCGCCGCGCCCCGGCTCGTCAACGCTCGGCTGGGCCCGGAGGATCTGGCCGTGGCGTACGCCCAGCTGTCCGAGGACCTGGTCGCCCTCACCCGGGCGGGGCTGGTCCACGCCGACCTGTCGCCCTACAACGTCCTGTGGTGGCGGGACCGGGCCTGGATCATCGACTTCCCCCAGGCCGTCGACCTGGTGCTCAACCCCCACGGCTTCGACCTGCTGCACCACGACGTGGTCACGCTGTGCACCTGGTTCGCCCGCAAGGGTCTGGCCTGCGACGCCGAGGCCCTGTTCGCCTCTCTGCTCGCAGAGGCATGGTGAGCTACCCGCTCACCCAGGAGCATGGTGAGCTACCCACTCAGCCCTCTGCTGCCTCCACGATCCGCAGGTCGCGCTCGGCCCCGTCGCCCAGCGCCCGCAGCGCTTCCTGGTAGGCCGGGCTCTCGTAGGCCGCGACCGCCTGCTCCACGCTGTCGAACTCGACCAGGGTGGTGCGCTCCATGATCCCGGACTCGAACACGGCGGCCGGCATGCCCCGGGCCAGGAACCGACCGCCCGCGGCCCGCATGGCCGGCCCGGCCAGCTCCCGGTAGGCGTCCAGCTTGTCCTGGTCGCTGATCGAGCGGAACGTGTTGATCCAGTAGGCCTTGGCCATGACCGGACGCTACCGCCGCTCGTACGTCATGCCCGCGGCCTCAGCGTCCCAGGTGGCGGAAGTGACGGCCTCGGCCCGCAGGTCCCGCTTGAGCACCCGGCCCACCGGTGAGCGGGGCAGCTCGGCCCGGAACTCGATGTAGCGGGGCAGGGCGAAGTACGGGAGCTGGTCGACGCACCAGCGGAACAGCTCCTCCTCGGTCACGGCCGCGCCCTCCTTGACGGTGGCGGTGACCTTGAGGTCGTCCTCGGTGAGCGGGCTGGGCACCGCGTGGACCGCCACGTCGGCCAGCGCGCCGTGGGACATGAGCACCCGCTCGACCTCGAAGCTGGAGATGTTCTCGCCCCGCCGCCGCAGGTAGTCGGCCTTGCGGTCGACGAAGAACAGGTAGCCCTCCTCGTCGATCCGGCCCACGTCACCGGTGTGGTACCACCAGTTGCGGCTGGCCTCCACCGTGGCCTCGGGCCGGCCCCAGTAGCCCTCGAACATGGTGTGGGGCCGGAGCGGCCGGATGACGATCTCGCCCTCGGTCCCCCGGGACAGCTCGTGGTCGTCGTCGTCGAAGATGCGCACGTCGAAGTGCTGATCGTTGATCACCCCGGCGGCGTTGGGCTTGTTCTCCACGCCCGGCGGCTGCCAGGACACCAGCGATGCCTCGGTGACCCCGTAGGCCCCGCTGAACGTCTCGACCCGGAAGCGCCGGCGCAGGATGCTGTCCACCTCGACCGGCAGCGGCGCCGCGCCGATGAGCCGCAGGCTGGCGTTGGCCTCAGGTGCGCCCGAGCCCGGCATCTCGGGCCGGTCGACGTCGTGGGCCAGCAGGTAGGCCATGGTCCCGAGCGTCGAGGTGACCGTGGCGCCCGTCCGGTTCATCTCGGGCCAGAAGCGGGACACCGAGAAGCGCCCCTCGATGGCGGCCCGGCCGCTGTAGATCAGCGGTCCCAGGATGGCGGTCACGATGGCGTTGAAGTGGAACATCGGCAGCGGGGTCCACACGACGTCGTCGGCGGTACGGCGCCAGCAGATGCCGATCTGGCGGGCCAGCACCTCGTGGTAGCGGTGGCTGAGCATGCAGCCCTTGGACGGCCCGGTCGTCCCGCCCGTGTAGACGAAGGTCGCCAGCGACGACGGGCGAACCGCGGGCGGGGGCGCCACGCCGGCCCCGGCCAGGAGGTCATCCCAGCCGTGAACGGTGGCGCCGGCCAGCGGCTGAGGCGCCCCGCCCACCACCACCAGGTGGTCGAGGCCGTCGACCTGCGGGACCACGGGCTCGGCCCGCTCCACCAGCGACACCTCGACGATCAGCACCCGCGAGCCCGAGTCCTGCAGCTGGTGGCGCAGGTACTCGCCCTTGTAGGCGGTGTTGATCGGCACGGCCACCGCGCCGGCCAGCACCACGCCCCACCACGAGAACATCGCCTCGGGCGAGTTCTCGATCAGCGTCGCCACCCGGTCGCCCGGCTCCACGCCCAGAGCGATCAGCGCCCCCGCCAGCCGGCCCGAGACATCGGCGACCTCGGCCGCGGTGGCCGGCGTGCCGGTGACGTCCAGGTAGGGGCCGTCGGGATCGGACTCCAGCCGGGCGTGCAGCAGGTCGATCACCGTGCGCTCGTCGTCGCTGATCCATCCCGCGCTCATGCATCCCCCATCTGAACGACGTTACCATCAGCCTGAACTGCCGTTCATCGGGGAGGGGAAGGCGTTGGATCTCTACTGGGACCCGCTCGACGTCGAGATCGACACGGCGCCGTACGAGATCTGGCGCCGGATGCGGGACGAGGCCCCGGCGTACCGGAACGACCGCTACGACTTCTGGGCCTTCAGCCGCTATGACGACGTCGAGGCCGCCCACCGCGACCCGGGGACGTTCCTGTCCAGCCACGGGACGGTGCTGGAGATGATGACGGCCGCCACGTTCCCCAGCGGGATGATGATCTTCCAGGATCCGCCCGAGCACACCCGGCTGCGGTCGCTCGTGTCCCGGGCGTTCACACCCCGCCGGGTGGCCGGTCTGGAGGACCACATCCGCGACCTGTGCGCCGGCCTCCTGGCCCCATGGGCGGACCGCGACCCGTTCGACTTCGTCGTGCACTTCGGGGCCGTGCTGCCGTCGATGGTCATCTGCGAGCTGATGGGGGTGCCCGCCTCCGACCGGGAGTGGGTCAAGGACAGGATCGACACCACGTTCCACATCGAGCCGGACGTGGGCATGATCAACGACGTCTCGCTCACCGCCCGCATCGAGCTCGACGGCTACCTGCTCAATCTGCTGGAAGAGCGGGCCTCGCGCCCGGGCGACGACCTGCTGTCCGGCCTGGTGCAGGCCGACCTGACCCTGCGCGAGTGCGCCGACTTCGCCAACCTGCTGGTCAGCGCGGGCACCGAGACCGTCGCCCGCCTGCTGGGCTGGGCCGCGGTGGTCCTGGAGGAGCACGCCGACCAGCGGGCCGAACTGGCCGCCGACGCCACGCTGTTGCCGAACGCGGTGGAGGAGCTGCTGCGCTACGAGGCGCCCTCCCCGGTCCAGGGCCGGTGGACCAGCCGGCCGGTCGAGCGCCACGGCGTCACCATCCCCGAGGGCTCCAAGGTGCTGCTTGTCACCGGCTCGGCGGGCCGGGACGAGCGCCACTACCCCGAGGCCGAGCGATTCGACATCCACCGGAGCTTCGACTCGCATGTGTCGTTCGGCTACGGCATCCACTTCTGCATCGGCGCCGCCCTCGCCCGCCTGGAGGGCCGCGTGGCCCTGGAGGAGGTGCTGGCCCGCCACCCCGACTGGGCCGTGGACCACGACCGGGCCGTGCGCCTGCACACCAGCACCGTCCGGGGCTGGGAGAGCGTGCCTGTGAGCTAGAGGCGCCCGGGGCGGCGCAGGGCCGGGTGGACCCAGTCCGGCGACCGCTTCTCGCGGAAGGCCGCCCAGCCCTCGGCGGGCTCGGGCCCGGCCAGGCTGGCGTCCATGGCCATGCGGTCGTAGCCGCCGTAGTACTCGTGGAGCACGCGCTTGACCGCGTGGCGGGCACCGGGGGCGGTGCGGCAGCACTGCTCCAGCACCGCAGTGGCCTCGGCCAGCAGGTCCTCGTGGGGCACCACCCGCGCCACCAGGCCCCAGTCCTGGGCCTCCGCGGCGGAGACTTCGCGCCCGGTCATGAGCATGTCCCGAGCCCGGGCCGGACCGATCTGGCGGGGCAGCAGAGCCGCGTAGTTGGTGTCGGCGATGCCCCGGAACAGCTCCGGGGCGCGGAACGTGGCCCGATCGCTGGCCAGGGCCATGTCGCACAGCATGGCGATGACCAGCCCACCGCCCTGGCAGAGACC
>DASRJN010000570.1:0-5303 GCA_035649455.1 Acidimicrobiales bacterium | reverse complement strand
CGGAAGTCGTCCTCCACGCCCAGGTGCAGGCGCAGGGACGGTCCCTCGAACCAGCAACCGGCGGGGTTGGCGGTAGGCGGCTTGGGCACCCGGACCAGTCCCAGGACGCCGCAGTAGAAGCCCTCGGCGGCCCGCTCGGCCTCGTCGCCCGGGGGCATGGCCAGCTGCACGTGGTCGATGCCGGCCAGCCGCACCGGCGGCAGGTCGGCGCCCGGCTGGCTCACCCGGCGTGCTTGCGACGGATGATGTTCAAGGCGCTCCCGGCCTTGAACCACTCGATCTGCTCGTCGTTCATGGTGTGGGTGGCCTCGAAGTTCTCGCTGGTGCCGTCCGGATGGTGGATGAGGCAGCGCACGGGCACGTCCGGCGCCAGGTCGGCGAGCCCGGTGACGCTGATGGTGTCGTCCTCGCCGATGGAGTCATAGGTCGCGGGATCGGCGAAGGTCAAAGCGAGCACGCCCTGCTTCTTGAGGTTGGTCTCGTGGATGCGGGCGAAGCTGCGGGCGAAGATCACCCTCGCCCCCCGGAAGCGGGGCTCCATGGCCGCGTGCTCGCGGGAGCTGCCCTCGCCGTAGTTGTCGTCGCCGATGGCGCACCAGTCCACGCCCGCTTCGTGCAGGTGGCGGGCGATGTCCGGGTAGGGGCGGACCTCGCCGTCGAGCGGGTCCTTGCCGTGGCCGGCCTCCACGTCCCGGAAGGCGTTGACCGCGCCGAGGAACAGGTTGCCGGAGATGTTCTCCAGGTGGCCGCGGTAGGTCAGCCAGCGCCCCGCGGCCGAGATGTGGTCGGTGGTGCACTTGCCGGCCGCCTTCATGAGCACCGGCAGGCGCTCGAAGTCGCGGCCGTCCCAGGGGGCGAACGGCTGGAGCAGCTGCAGGCGCTCGCTGTCGGGCGCGACCTGCACGTCCACCGTGGACCCGTCGACCGGCGGGGCCAGGAAGCCCGACTCGCCGGGGTCGAAGCCCCGGGCGGGCAGCTGCTCGCCGGTGGGCGGCTCCAGCCGCACCTCGGTCCCGTCGGCGGCCGCGAGCGTGTCGTGCACCGGGTCGAACTCGAGCGTCCCGGCCAGGGCCAGCGCCACGACGACGTCAGGGCTGGTCACGAAGGACAGAGTGTTGGCGCTGCCGTCGTTGCGCTTGGGGAAGTTGCGGTTGTAGCTGTTCACGATGGTGTTGGGCTGGCCGTTGGCGGCGGGCGGGCGGCTCCACTGGCCGATGCAGGGACCGCAGGCGTTGGCCAGCACGGTTCCGCCCACCGCCTCCAGGTCGGCCAGCAGGCCGTCGCGCTCGATGGTGGCCCGCACCTGCTCGGAGCCGGGCGTGATCAGCAGCTCGGTCCGGGCCCGCAGGCCGTGGGCGGCCGCCACCCGGGCGATCGACGCGGCCCGGGTGATGTCCTCATAGGACGAGTTGGTGCACGAGCCGATCAGCGCCGAGGAGATCTGGGTGGGCCAGCCCTCGGCCCGGGCGTGGGCGCCGACCTCGCTGACCTTGTGGGCGCGGTCGGGGGAGTGGGGCCCGTTGATCATGGGCTCGAGGCTGGACAGGTCGATCTCGATGACCTGGTCGAAGTAGCCGCCCGGGTCGGTCACGACCTCGGGGTCGGGGCGCAGGTCCTCGATGACCAGGGCCGCGGCGTCGGCCAGGTCCTCCCGCCCGGTGGCCCGCAGGTAGGCGAGGCCGCGCTCGTCGAAGCTGAACACCGACGTGGTGGCGCCGATCTCGGCACCCATGTTGCAGATCGTGGCCTTGCCCGTGGTGGACAGGGCGTCGGCGCCGGGCCCGAAGTACTCGACGATGGCACCCGTCCCGCCCTTGACGGTGAGGATCTCGGCCACCTTGAGGATCACGTCCTTGGCCGCGGTCCAGCCCGACAGCTCGCCGGTCAGGTGGACCCCGATCAGCTTGGGCCAGCGCACGTTGAACGGGAAGCCGGTCATGACGTCGACCGCATCCGCACCCCCTACGCCGATGGCCACCATGCCCAGGCCACCCGCGTTCGGGGTGTGGCTGTCGGTGCCGATCATCATCCCGCCGGGGAAGGCGTAGTTCTCCAGCACGACCTGGTGGATGATGCCCGATCCCGGCTTCCAGAAGCCGATGCCGTAGCGGGCCGCCACCGTGCGCAGGAAGTCGTAGACCTCGCGGTTGACGTCGACGGCCAGGCGCAGGTCGATGTCGGCGCCCGCCTTGGCCTGGATGAGGTGGTCGCAGTGGACCGTGGCGGGGACGGCGGCCTCGGACAGGCCGGCGGTCATGAACTGGAGCAGCGCCATCTGGGCGGTGGCGTCCTGCATGGCCACCCGGTCGGGGTCGAAGTCGGCGTAGCTGCGGCCTCGCTCCAGCTCCTGGCCATGCGCGTCGCGCAGGTGGTTGACCAGGACCTTCTCGGCCAGCGTCAGCGGGCGGCCGAGGCGTTCTCGCCCGAGTGCGACCCGTTCCGGCAGGCGGGCATACACCTGATCGACCAGCTGGATGGGGGTGGTGGACGAGACGGCCATGATGCGACAGACCCCTTGCGTCGAGGACGTATGCAGACAAGTATATGACAAGTGCGCGAGGTCCGCTATCGAGCCATCGCCGACGAGTTGAGGGGACGGGTGGAGAGCGGGGACCTCGCCGCGGGCGCGCTGCTGCCCAGCGAGAGCGAGCTGTCGGCAGCATATGGGGTGAGCCGCGTCACGGTCCGCAAGGCGCTGGAGCTGCTGCGGGACGAGGGCCTGATCGACGCCCGCCAGGGGTTCGGCTGGTTCGTGGCCACCGAGCGGGTGCGCCAGACGCTGGGAAGGCTCGGGACCATCGAGTCCCAGCTGGGCGAGCTGGGGGTGGGCTCGGAACGGCGCGTGGTCGGCTTCCGGTTCGTGGCCGCCCCGCCCCGGGCGCGCCAGGTGCTGGGGGTCGACTCGGTGCTGGAGGTGCGGCGCGTCAACCGCGCCGACGGCCAGCCCTTCGCCCGGGTCACGGTGTGGTGCCCGGAGGAGGTGGGCGCCCGCCTGTCCCGCGCCGACGTGGAGGCCTCGCCGTTCTACGAGCTGGTGGGCGTGCCCATCGGCAGCGCCACCCAGACGATCGGGGCCGCGGCCGCCTCGCCCGAGGACGCCGAGCTGCTGGCGGTGCCGGTGGGCTCGCCCGTGCTGGTGTGCGAGCGCATCACCCGGGACGTGCACGAGCAGCCCCTGCTGCTGTCGGAGCACGTGTTCCCCGGCCACCGCACCGAGTTCGTGGTCGAGCTGCCCCAGGCGGAGCCGTCGATCAGCCCTTCGGGCCTGCGTCTGGTCGAGTAGCCCGGAGGTCGTCCGCTCAGGGCGCGGGCAGCATGCTCGCCGGCGACACGCCCGGCGGGCAGACCGGCTCGGAAGCCGGGCCGGGCGTGACCTGGGCGTCGTTGGGCGCGACGGCCACCGTGTAGCAGCGCTGGCCGGGGGCGGCCGTCCCCGTGTTGGGCACGAGGGCCGACGTGCCGGCCGCGGCGGGCAGCGCCTGGGGCGGCTCGGTGGGGGACAGCACCGTGACGATGTAGGCCTCGCCGTCGCCCTGCCAGACGAGCTGGTCCCCCTCGGGGCCGGGCGTCACGGTGAGCCCGGTGGGGGCGAGCGCGGCGGCATCCGGCGGCTCGTCGGCCGGCGGGCCGGAGTCGTCGCCGGTGATGAGGAGCCACACGATCCCGAGGACCAGCACGGCCAGCACCACCACGAGCACGATCACCGGCAGCGCCGCGGGACCGGCCGGCGGCGCGGCTCCGGCCTGCGCTCCGGCCTGCGCCCCGGACGTGGGTGCGGCGGGACCGCGGGGTTCGCCGTGCTGGTCGCGCATGGGGCCTGTGGCGGTGCGGCCGGACTGCGTGGTGTCCGGCGGCGGGTAGGCCTGGTGGCCCCGGCTGCCCCCGGGCGCCGGCGGCGCCTCCGGCTCCAGCGGCGGGCGCGGCAGCCGCAGCGGCTTCTCCACGCCCCCGGCGGCCCGGACCCGCGGGGCCTTGGCCACCGGCGCGGGCGAAGGCAAAGGCGGGGCCTTGGCCGCGGGCGGCGGCGGAGGCAGGGGAAGGGGCGCAGCCGGACGGACCGGGTCCACGAGCTTGCTGAAGTCGAGCGGCGGGGGCCGGTCGTGCAAGAACGCCTCGGGCTCGGGCGGGAGCGGCGGCGGGGGAGGCGGCTCGCCGACCACGGCCCCGAACAAGGACCGCAGCTCGTCGCCCGCCCCGGGCAGGCGCTCGCCACCCCGGGTGCCCGCCCCCGCGCCCGCGTGACCGTTGCTGGACCCGTTGCCCCCGAGGGGCAGCGGGTCGGTGTACCACGCCGGCAAGATGTCGAGCTCGGGAGGCCGGGCCACGGCGAAGCTGCTGGAGGTCTCCGCCCCCGGGATCCAGGGCGGGTCGCCCTCGTCGGTCCCGTTCCCCTCACCACCACCGGGACGCGCCCGGGCCCAGCCGGGCAGCGCCAGCGGCTGGGACTCGTCGGGCTGCTTCTCCTCCGGCTCAGGACTCCCGCCCTGCGCCCACCTGGGCGCCGGCAGCGACTGCGCCCAAGCCGGACGCTCGCCCTCGCCGACACTCTGCCGCTTGGGCAGCGCCGGACGCTCCGCCCCGGCCGGCATCTCCGCGCCCGGGGAACGCTGCGGCAACGGCGGCCGCCCGGCCGTGGCCGGCGGCGGTGTGCGCGGCCCGCTGGGCTGGGAGTCGGCGGTGGCGCCCGGCGTCGGGGTGGCCGGCTTGAGGCTGGGCTTGGCCCAAGAGGGGAGGTCGGCCGCCTGGTCCTGGCTCGGCCTGCTGGATTCGGGACTGGGCTTCTCCCAGGGGAGCAGGTCGGCTGCCGGCTCCTGCGCGGCGGTGCTCGGTTCGGCGCTGGGCTTGGCCCAGGGCGGCACGTCGGCCGCTTGGTCCTGTGTCGGGCTCGCGGGCTCGGGCCTCTCCCACGGGAGCAGGTGGGCCGCCTGGTCCTGGCTCGACCTGCTCGGCTCGGGGCCAGGCCTGGCCCACGGCGGCACCTCGGCCGCCCGGTCCTGGGTCGGCGTGCCGGACTCGGCACTCGGCTGGGCCCAAGGGGGTGCGTCGGCGGTGCCGTCCTGGGTCGGGGTGCTGGGCTCGGCATTCGGCTGGGCCCAAGGGGGTGCGTCGGCGGTGCCGCCCTGGGTCGGCGTGCTGGGCTCGGCACTTAGCTGGGCCCAAGGGGGCACCTCGGCCGCCCGGTCCTGGGTCGGCGTGCTGGGCTCGGGACTCGGCTGGGCCCAAGGGGGCGAGTCGGCCGCCCGGTCCTGGGTCGGTGTGCTGGGCTCGGGACTCGGCTGGGCCCAAGGGGGTGCGTCGGCGGT
>DASRJN010000569.1:0-4358 GCA_035649455.1 Acidimicrobiales bacterium | reverse complement strand
TCGATGATCTCCGCGCTGCAGTTCGACGGTTGGATGGAGCTGGCCCTGGTGCTGGCCACGCCGGTGGCGCTGTGGTGCGCCTGGCCGTTCCACCGGGCCGCGTGGCTGAACCTGCGCCACCGGGCCACCACCATGGACACGCTGGTGTCGCTGGGTGTCCTGGCCGCCTACGGGTGGTCGCTCTACGCCATCGCCACCGACGGTGAGCCCTACCTCGAGGTCGCAGCGGGAGTGACGCTGTTCCTGCTCGCCGGGCGGTATGCCGAGGCCCGGGCCAAGCGCCGGGCCGGGGCGGCCATCGCGGCGCTGGCCCAGCTCGGGGCCAAGGACGTGGGCATCCTCGACGCCGGCGGCCGCGAGCACCGCCGCCCCATCGAGGCGCTGGCGGTCGGCATGCGGTTCGTGGTGCGGCCGGGCGAGAAGGTCGCCACCGACGGAGTGGTGGTCGAGGGCACCTCGGCGGTGGACCGCTCGCTGCTGACCGGGGAGAGCGTGCCCGTCGAGGTGGGGCCGGGCGACGCCGTCGTGGGGGCGACGGTCAACGCGGGCGGGCGCCTGGTCGTCGAGGCCACGGGTGTCGGGGCCGACACCAAGCTGGCGCAGATCGCGCGGCTGGTCGAGGACGCCCAGGCGGGCAAGGCGCCGGTGCAGCGCCTGGCCGACCGTATCTCGGCGTGGTTCGTGCCCGCGGTGCTGGTCCTGTCCGCTCTCACCCTGGTGGGCTGGCTCGTGACCGGCCACGAGGCGACCGACGCGTTCGAGGCCGCCGTCGCGGTGCTCATCATCGCCTGCCCCTGCGCGCTGGGCCTGGCCACGCCCACCGCCCTGCTGGTGGGGACCGGGCGCGGTGCCCAGCTCGGCCTGCTGATCCGCGGGCCCGAGGTGCTGGAGTCCACCCGCCGGGTCGACACCGTCGTGCTGGACAAGACCGGCACGGTGACGTCCGGCGTCATGCGCCTGGTCGAGGTGGTGGCCGCCCCGGGCACGGACGAGGCCACCGCCCGCCGCCTGGTCGGGGCGCTGGAGGCCGCGTCAGAGCACCCGATCGGCCGCGCCATCGCCGCCGGCTCGGGCGCCGATCGCCACCCGGTGGTCGGCGGCTTCCGCAGCCTGACCGGGCTGGGCGTCGAGGGCGTCGTCGAGGGCCACGAGCTGGTGGCCGGCCGGCCCGCCCTCCTGGCCGAGCGGGACCTGCGGCTGCCGCGAGAGCTCGCCGCCGCGGCCGAGGTCGCCGAGCGCCAGGGCAGCACCGTGGTCGCCGCGGGCTGGACCGGCGAGGTCCGCGCCCTGTTCATCGTGGCCGACCAGCTCAAGCCGACCAGCGCCGATGCGGTCGCCCGGCTGCGGGCGCTCGGCCTGGACCCGCTGCTCGTCACCGGCGACAACGCCGCCACCGCCCGCACGGTGGCCGCGGCCGTGGGCATCGACCGGGTCGAAGCCGAGACGTTGCCCGGGGACAAGGTGGGCGTGGTGCGCCGGCTGCAGGACCAGGGCCGCGTGGTGGCCGTCGTCGGCGACGGGGTGAACGACGCCGCTGCCTTGGCGCAGGCCGACCTGGGACTGGCCCTCGGGACCGGCGCGGACGTGGCCATCGAGGCCAGCGACCTCACGCTCGTGAGCGGCGACCTGCGCGCCGCGCCCGACGCCATCCGCCTCGCCCGGCGCACCTTGCGCACCATCAAGGGCAACCTGTTCTGGGCGTTCGCCTACAACGTCGCGGCGCTGCCCCTGGCCATGGTCGGCCTGGCCGAGCCCATGCTGGCCGGTGCGGCCATGGCTGCCTCCAGCGTGTTCGTGGTCAGCAACAGCCTGCGGCTACGCCGGTTCCGTTGACCGCTCGGGCACCGGCTCACCGGTGAGCCGCCGCTCGACCCACAGCCCACCCAGCGGGATCACCGCGGCGATGACCACCGTGCCGGTAGTGGTCGCATCCCAGCCGAGCAGCCGCCGCACGGCCAGCGCCAGGCCCAGGTACACGAGGAAGATCACCCCGTGCACCGGCCCGATCGTCTCGACCAGGCCTTGCACCCCGAAAGCGTGCTTGGCGACAGAGGCGGCCAGCAGCACGAGGTAGGACACGGCCTCGACCACCGCCACCCCCCGGAACCAGCGGATCATCGCCCCGCATCATCGGCGGTCCGACGGCCCGGGCACAAGCTGACAGTGAAGCTGTGACGATCGCTACGGCTCGAGGCGGATGGCACCTTCGGGGCAGTTGCGCACGCCCAGCCGGGCCTTCTCCTCCAGCTCGGGCGTCACCTCGGCCACCCGCACGACCCCGTAGCCGTCGTCGTCGCCGTCGAACACCTCGGGCGCCAGGGTGTAGCAGCGCCCGTGCCCGGTGCACTGCTCGGTGTCGATGACGACCTTCATGCGCGCCAGCGTAGGTGGCAGGATCTGGTCGATGCCCCGGCCCCGAACACGCGTGTCCGCGGTGACGTTGTCGTCGCCCGACACCCGGGCACTGGCGGCGTTCTACGAGCGGCTCCTGGGCTGGACCAGGGTCGACGACAGCGGCGCGTGGATCAGGATCCGCCCGCCGTCGGGCGGCGCCGGCCTGTCGTTCCACCACGAGGACCACTACGTCCGCCCGGTGTGGCCCTCGCGGCCGGGCGAGCCGCCGATGATGGTGCACCTCGACATCGCGGTGGACGACCTCGACGCCGGCGTGGCCTGGGCCCAGGACGCGGGGGCCACGGTGGCCGAGCACCAGCCCCAACCCGACGTGCGGGTGATGCTCGATCCGGACGGCCACCCGTTCTGCCTGTTCCGGGGCGCACCCCGCGGCGAGTTCGACCCGGCCGACTGGAACGGCGTCAGCGAGCCGTGAGCAGCTCGTCCAGCCGGGCCAGGCGCGGGACCTGCACGGCCAAGGGCGCGGCCGGCGCCAGGCACACCCCGGCCGGCCACCGGGACCGTGACGTCCAGGCGTGCGACGAGCTGCAGCCCTACGGGTAGGGCGAGCGGCCGGGCGGTGAACCGGGCCAGCCGATCAGCCGCGCCCGCAGTGCGGCGGCCTGGAGGCGCAGCACCTCGGGATCGGTGGGCTCCGGGGCGAACAGGTCGTCCCAGGGCAGGGGCCCGCCCGGGGCGGGGTCGTCGAGGTAGCGGGGCACGACGTGGGTGTGCAGGTGGGGGACCCAGTTGCCCAGCGTGAGCAGGTTCAGCTTCACCGGCCGGAACTCCGCCTCGATGGCCCGGGCCAGCGCCGTCACGTCCCGCCAGTAGCCGGCGGCCTCGTCGGCGGCCAGCTCCATCGGCTCGGCCACGTGGCGGTGGCGCCACACGGCGATGCAGTAGCCGGGCAGGCGGCTGCGGCGTTCGAGCCGCACGTCGGCCCAGTCCAGCTCGGCGACCGCCACGGTGTGGTCGTTGTCGCCCTGGCCGAGCGACTCGCACAGCGGGCAGCCGGCACCGGCCTTGCGCTCGTCCCAGTCGTCGGGCCAGCCGCGGGCGCTCATGCCGGCGGCAGCGCCGCGAGGCGTGCGACGTCGGGCACGCAGGCGTCGAGCCGGTCCCAGAGGGCGGTGGCGACCTCGGCGAGGGGCGCGGCCTCGGCCGCCAGGTGGATCAGCTCGCCGCTGTCCACCAGCTGGTGGGCCAGGCCGGCGATCGAGGGCAGCGCCGTGTCCCAGCCGTCCAGCGTGACGCCCCAGAAGGTGACGAAGTGGGTGTGCAGCAGCAGCGAGAGCGCCGCCCACCGGTCCGTCCGCACCTCCACGATCTCAGGCCAGCGCCGCCCGACGAACTCGTTGACCTCACGGATCCGCTCGATGCCGCGGAACAGCGGGTCCGGCGCCAGCGCGTGCACCTTGGGCACCGGGCTGAGCCGGATGGCGCCGAGGCACTGGATGCAGGGCTGCAGCGTGGTCCACAGCTCCAGCCCGTCGGCCCGCGTCCCCCAGCGCAGCTGGGCCAGGGCGTTCATCTCGGCGTGAGCCAGCGAGCTCCCGGCCAGGACATCGTCGCCCGGGTCCCGCTCGGCCATGCGGTTCCGCCCGGTGGCGATCACCTCCCCGTGGCGGCTCACGGTCGCCCCGACGCCCAGGCTCCCGGCCCGGAGCGACTCCCACGCCAGCTCCAGGGCCCGCGCCATCGGCAGCTCCAGCTCCTGCACGGCGGCGCAGTGTACGGCCCCGGGCAGCCGGTCAACCGGCCGCACCTTGTATCTCGGTATGCCGGTGCGGCACTGGTCGGTGCGCGGACATGGAGCGCAGGCACAAGGAGATCGGGATCATGTTCATGCAGCACCGGGTCGAGAAGAAGGGCCTCAGCGCCATCACGATGGCGGGGTCCGTCGACAACATCTTCCGCATGTTGTCGATCCGTGAGGCCGCCAGGGGAGACACCTGGCGGCT
>DASRJN010000568.1:0-7412 GCA_035649455.1 Acidimicrobiales bacterium | reverse complement strand
GGCGACGGCCACGCCCGCGACCAGGTGGCCGCGGCCGCGGCCCGTGCGCCGGCGGGCCAGCACCAGCAGGCCGAGCACGAGGGGCGGCCACAGCAGGTAGAACTGCTCCTCGATCGCCAGGCTCCACATGTGGTCCAGCGGGGACGGCTGGGCGAACAGGTCCCAGTAGCCGATGTCCCGGGCCATGGCGTGCCAGTTGGCGGCATAGCCGAGTGTCGCCAGCGCGTCGCCCCGGAAGCCCGGGCGCTGGCCGAGCATCTTCCCGGCCATCAGCAGCGCCAGCACGCCGAGGAGCAGGAACAGTGCCGGCAGCAGCCGCCGCGCCCGGCGTGACCAGAACCGCCCGAGGTCGACCGCCTGCCCACCCTCGAACTCGACCAGCAGCAGCGACGTGATCAGGAACCCGGAGAGCACGAAGAACAGGTCGACGCCCAGGAAGCCGCCCTTGAGATGCTCCAGGTGGAAGGCGACGACGGCAGCGACAGCCACGCCCCGCAGCCCGTCGAGCGCCGGCTGCCGCGCCAACGCGGGCCGCGGCGTGCCGGCCACCAGTGCCTCGTCGCCCGTCGCCGCGACGGCGTCCACCCCCAGCCCCATCGTGTGAACTCTGACACACGGCGGCCCTCCCCGTGGTCAGGCACCGGCGGGTGGCAGGGGGCTAGCCGAGCTCGTACAGCCGGGCGGGGTTGTCGACCAGGATGCGGTGGCGAACGGTGTCGTCGGGGGCGAGGGCGGCCAGGAGGTCGAGCAGGTCGCCGTCGTCGGGCATGTGGCGGACGTTGGGGTGGGGCCAGTCGGTGCCCCACAGCAGGCGGTCGGGGGCGGCGGCGATGAGGGCCTGGGCGAAGGGGACCACGTCGTCGTACGGCGGCGGGCCGCCGGCGGTCAGGCGTTCGGCGCCGGAGAGCTTGACCCAGCAGCGGTCGTCGTCGCGGAGCAGGCCCAGCAGGGCGCGGAACGGCTCCTGGTCCAGGCCGGTGGCGGCGTCCACCCGGCCCATGTGGTCGATGATGTACGGGCACGGCAGCAACGCCAGCAGCGGGGCGTAGCCGGCGACGTCGGTCGCGTCGAGGTGGAGGTCGAGGTGCCAGCCCCGCTCGGCGGCGCGGGCCACGATGCGCTCGAGGGCGTGGGCATCGGGAGCGCCGCCCAGGTGGGCCACGAAGTTGACCCGGGTGCCGCGCACGCCGGCCTCGTGCAGCTCGTCCAGCTCGGCGTCGGGGGTGGCCTCGTCGATCATGGCCACGCCCGCGTAGCGGCCCTCGGCCCGCCGCAGGCCGTCCAGCAGGGCGGCGTGGTCGGTGCCGTGGCAGCTGGCCTGCACGATGACCGCCCGCTCGAGCCCCAGGCGAGCGTGCAGCCGCATCAGGTCGTCGACCCCGGCGTCCGGCGGCGTGTAGCGGCGGTCGGGGGCGAACGGGAAGCGGTCGGCGGGGCCGAACACGTGGCAGTGGGCGTCACATGCGCCCGGGGGTGGCACGAAGGCGGTGGGCGGGTGGGGGTCGGGGACCGGCGGCGGGATGGTCGTCAACGGGGGAACACCAGCCCGTCCATGAGCTTGCGGGCGGTGCGGAGGATCCCCGCCCGCTCCACCACCGGCGTACCGCCGTCCGCTCCCGGTGCCAGCACTACGGCGGCGTCGAACGTCCCCGTGGGGTGCTCGAGCGTCACCGTGTCGCTCCCGTCGAGGCGGGCCACCTCGGCGGCGGGCCCGCCGGGCAGCAGCGCGGCGGTCGCCACGCTCACCGCTCCCAGCACGCCGATGGCGTCGTGGCAGCGGTGGGGAATGAACGTGCGGGTCGCCAGCGCGCCGGTGGCCTGCGGCGGTGCCACCAGGGTGAGCTTGGGCACGGTGGTGCTCCGCACATCGCCCAGGCCCATGAGCGGCCCGGCCGCCACCCGGACCCGCTCCAGCGCGGTCCGCAGGTCTTCGTTCGCCTCCAGCTCGGCGCAGGTCTCGTAGCCCGTGATCCCGAGGTCGGCCGCCCGCAGGACCACGACGGGCATGCCGTTGTCGACCAGCGTCACCGTCACGCCCGCCACGTCGTCGGTGACCTGTCCGGTGGGCAGCAAGGCGCCACACGACGATCCGGCCACGCCCTCGAAGTCGAGCCGGATGGGCGCGCCGGTGCCGGGCACGCCCGAGATGGCGGTGTCGCCGTCGTAGCGGGGCCGCCCGGCGCCCAACGCCACCGTGGCGGTGGCGAGCCCGCCGGTGTTGAGCATGCGGATGCGGATCGGCATGGTGTCCCCCGCGTCCGAGGGCGGCGCCACCAGGCCCCGCTCCAGCGCGAAGGGGCCCACCCCGGCGAGCAGGTTGCCGCAGTTCTGCCGGTCGGTGACCACGGCTTCGTCCACCACCACCTGCAGGAAGCGGTAGTCGACGTCGGCCCCCTCGGTCCCGGGGCTCACCACCGCGACCTTGCTGGTCAGCGGGTGGGCGCCACCCATGCCGTCGATCTGGCGGGCGTCGGGCGAGCCCATCACCGCGAGCAGCAGCGCGTCGCGGGCCGCGGCCTCGGCCGGCAGGTCATCGGCCAGGAAGTACAACCCTTTCGACGTCCCGCCCCGCATGACCATGCATCGGATACCGTCGCCCACGGGCGCCATACTGGTCTATGTCGACATAATTGTCGACAATCTGTAGAGGGCTTCAGGGGGAGCCAGTGATGCGCGTTGAGGTCCGGCGCCGAGCCGAGGCGATCGTGCTGCCCGTGCTCGGCGTGGCCGTGGTGCTGGTGGCCTTCGAGGTCGCGCCGCGGGTGGGCATCCTGCCCCGCGTCACCTTCCCTCCGCTGAGCGAGAGCGCCCGCGCCCTGTGGGACCTGGTGAAGACGGGCGACCTGTGGCAGCCCGTGCTCGACACCCTCGACTCCTGGGTGCGAGCCATGGTCATCGCCACGCTGATCGGCGTGCCGCTGGGCCTGGCCATCGGGGCGAGCCGGCTCGGGCGGCTGCTGACCGGGCTCACCATCGACTTCCTGCGCCCGATCCCGTCGGTGGCGCTCATCCCCATCCTGGTGCTGGTGTACGGGACCAGCCCCACGCTCAAGGTCACGCTGGCGGTGTTCGGGGCGACGTTCCCGCTGGTGTTCCAGGCGTCCTACGGCATGACCGACGTCGACCCGGTGGCCAAGGACACGGCCCGGGCCTTCGGGATGGGGCCGTTCACCCGGCTCTGGCGCATCGTGCTGCCCAGCTGTGCGCCCTACCTGGCGACAGGCCTGCGCATCTCGGCCTCGATCGCGCTGATCCTGGTGGTGACGGGCGAGTACGTCGTCGGCCTGCCCGGGCTGGGCCGAGAGGTGCTGATCGCCCAGTCCAGTGCCGCCTACGACCGCATGTACGCCCTCATCATCGCGGCCGGGCTGCTGGGCGTGGCCTTGAACCTGGCCTTCGTGGCGGTCGAGCGCCGGGTCCTGTTCTGGCACCCGAGCCACCGGGAGGCGGCCGCATGACCCGGTCCCGGCTCGGACGCGTCGCGCTGCAGCTGGTGCTGCCCGTCGCGCTGGTGGCGCTGTGGTGGTGGACGTCGGCGGGCAGCACCGAGGTGTTCTTCCCGCCGCTGTCGCGCATCGTCGACAGCCTCCGGGACGACTGGCTGTTCGAGCAGGTGGGCACCGACCTGGTGCCCAGCCTCACGCGCTTCACGATCGGCTACGCGCTGGCGGTGGGCACCGGCATCGCGCTGGGCGTGCTCATCGGGCTGGCACCCCGGGTGCGGCGGGCGAGCCTGCCGGTGATCGAGTTCCTGCGCTCCATCCCGCCGCCGCTGATGCTGCCGTTCGTGCTGGTGGTGATCGGGATCGGCGACAACTCCAAGATCGTGCTGATCGTGCTGGGCGCGGTCTGGCCGGTGCTGCTCAACACCATCGACGGCGTGCGGGGCGTCGACCCGCTGATGCTGGACATGGCCCGCAGCTTCGGCCTGGGCCGCGGCACCCGCATCGGCCGGGTGGTACTGCCCGCCGCCAGCCCCAAGATCGTGGCCGGGATGCGCACCGCGCTGTCGATCGGCCTGATCCTCATGATCATCAGCGAGATGCAGGCCAGCACCAACGGGCTGGGCTTCCGGGTGCTGAGCGCCCAGCGCTCGTTCGACTCGGCCGGCACCTATGCCGGCGTCATCGTGATCGGGGTGGTGGGCCTGGTGGTGAACTTCGGCTTCCTGGTGGTGGAGGCCCGGATCATGCGCTGGCACCGCGGCGCGCAAAGGGTGGTGGAGGCGTGACCGTCCTCGACATCGACCGGGTCTCGAAGACCTACGGCGTGGGCGCCGACGCCTTCACCGCCATCGACGAGATCAGCTTCACCGCCGAGCCCGGCGAGCTGCTGTGCATCGTCGGCCCGTCGGGCTGCGGCAAGACCACGCTGCTGCGCTGCATCTCGGGCCTCATGGCCCCGACATCCGGGGTGGTCCACCTGGACGACCGCACGGTGACGGCCCCGCCCCGGGCCATGGCCCCGGTGTTCCAGGACTACAGCCGCTCGCTGCTGCCGTGGATGGACATCCACCACAACGTGACCCTGCCGCTCAAGGCCGCCCGGGTGCCGCGCGCCGAGCGCCAGGCCCTGGCCGGCGACGCCCTCGCTTCGGTCGGCCTCGGCGCCCACGGCCGCAAGTACCCGTGGCAGCTCTCGGGCGGCATGCAGCAACGGGCCGCCATCGCCCGCGCCCTGGCCTACCAGCCCGAGATCCTGCTGCTCGACGAGCCGTTCGCGTCGGTGGACGCCCAGACCCGGGCCGACCTGGAGGACCTGCTGCTGCAGGTGTGGGACCGCACCCACCTCACGGTCCTGCTGGTCACCCACGACATCGACGAGGCCGTTTACCTGGCCGACCGCATCCTGGTCCTGTCGGCCGCCCCCACCCGCGTCCGCAAGACCATCACGGTCGACCTCCCCCGTCCCCGCGACCAGATCGCCACCAAGGAGCTGCCCGAGTTCGCTCGCCTCCGCGCCTCGGTCTTCGCCCTCATCAAGGCCGAGAGCAGCTCCGCCCGGCCCGAGGACGCCTCGGCCGAGTGAGGTGTGGCCGATACAGTCGCCGCGATGGAGATCGAGTGGCTCGAGGTGAGCGAGGCAGAGCGACAGCAGGCTCGGTCCATCGTGGCGATGGTGGAACAGGTGATCGCCACCCTGCCTCCGGTTCACACCATCGAGCCGGCCGTTTCGCGCCGTCAGCGGGCGGAGGGCAGCTCGGTGCTGCCGGCGCCGGAGAAGCTCGACCATGCCATCGATCGCACGATCCCGGGGCCGGCGGGCGAGATCCCCTTGCGCATGATCGTGCCGGACGACGTCGGCGGCGTGTACCTCCACCTTCACGGCGGAGGCTGGACGTTGGGGGCAGCCGACCAGCAGGACGCCCTGCTCGACTTCATCGCGCAGGAGCTCGGAGTGGCGGTGGTCTCGGTCGACTACCGGCTGGCGCCGGAGGATGCGTACCCGGCGGGCCCGGACGACTGCGAGGCGGCGGCGGCCTGGCTGCTCGACCATGCGCAAGACGAGTTCGGTAGCGACCGCTTGCTGATCGGCGGCGAGTCCGCCGGGGCGCACCTCAGCGCGGTGACGTTGCTGCGCATGCGGGATCGCCACGGCGCGGCGGATCGGTTCCTGGGCGCCAACCTCGTGTTCGGGCTGTACGACTTCGGGCTCACGCCGAGCGTGCGGCGCTGGGGTGAGCGCAACCTCGTGCTCTCCACGCCCGTGATCGAGTGGTTCGCCGACTGCTTCCTCGGTGACATGCCGCTCGAGCAACGCCTCGACCCGGACATCTCGCCGCTGCATGCCGACCTGAGCGACCTGCCGCCGGCGTTCTTCACCGTCGGGGAGCTCGACCCGCTGCTCGACGACAGCCTGTTCATGGCGGCCCGCTGGCATGCGGCGGGCAACCACGCGGAGATCGTCATCTGTCCCGAGTCCATCCACGGGTTCATCGCGTTCCCCAACGACATCGGGGCCCGCTCGCTCGCCCAGCAGGCCGACTTCCTCAAGCGCCGGCTCGCCCTCGCCCCGGCCTGAGGCCGCACCGTATGTCTACCGGTCGGGTTGCGGGCCCATCTTGTCGATGATCTCGGCCCACTCGGCGTGGCTCTGTAGGCCGGCGAGGTCCTCGTCGGTCGCGGCGAGCGACCGGTCGTCGAACCCGAGCGCGACCGCCCGGCGCAGGGCGTCGACGGCTCCCTCGCGATCGCCGGCCAGGGCCGCACTGCACGCGATGTTGTAGGCGACGTGGCCCGACGGCTCCAGCGCCAGGGCTCGCCTCCCCACGGCCACCGCGTCCTCATAGCGCCGCTCGTGGTGGAGGTCGGACTGCAGCCGCTCGAGGGCCGTGAGGCGGCCGTCGAACCCGGCGCCGGCCAACGCCCCGACCAGCCCGGGAACGGCGCCGGCGTCGGCGAGCGCACGCGCCAGCTGCCGGTTCGGGGGCCAGTTCGGATCGGTCTCGTACGCCTGGGCCGCCACGTCGATCGCCTCGTCCCGGCGATCGTTGACAGCCGCGATCGCGGCGCGCAGGTACGGGGACAGCGCGATGTCCGTGGGGAGCGTCGCCAATGCGGCTTCGACCGCCGCCCCGTCGCCACGGCGAACGGCGATCCAGACCGGCAGCTCCGCGATGTCACTGCGGACCGGGCCGCGCACGCGTGTGGACGCCAGCCGATCGGCCCTCGCCGTGGCCTCGGCCAGCCGGCCGTCGTCGAGGGCGCGGTGGATGTCGTAGACCTCCTTCTTGGCCGGTGCGGAGGTGGCAGCGGTCAGGGCGGAGTAGCTGAGGGGAACGAAGAAGAACGCGTACAGCGCCAGGAACGGCTGCCTCAGCGCCAGCGCCACGACGGCGCCGACACCCGCGGTGATGAGGGAGAGCACGGGGGCGATGACCTTGGCCCGATCCCCGACGGCGAACTCCAGCAAGGAGGCCGCGATATGGCCCCCGTCGAGGTGCTGGAGCGGGAGCAGGTTGAGCAGCGACCAGCCGAGGCTGGCCCACACGATGTAGTCGAGGAGCAGTTCGGTGAAGCTGGGCGCCGTCGTGAGGGAGTCCCGGATGGCCCACGCCGGCAGGCCGAGCAGCAGGATCCCCGCCACCGGCCCCGCCAGGCTCACGATCACGCTCCGCCAACGTGACCCGGAGACCCGCCCGCTCGTGAGCCCACCCAAGGCGTAGAGCCGGATCTCGGCGTCCGATCCCATCGCCAGGAACGCCGCGGCGTGGCCCAGCTCGTGGACGAGAACCGAGACGAAGACCGCCACCACCCACGCGACGAGTCCCTCGAGCGTCCCGCTCAACAGCCCGATGGCCGCCGAGATGACGAGGAACGACGGCTCCAGCGTGATGCCGACGCGCCCGAGGCGAACACGCGGGCCCGTGCTGGCAAACCCCAAACCGGCCATCGCCGGTCTTCATACCACTG
>DASRJN010000567.1:0-3671 GCA_035649455.1 Acidimicrobiales bacterium | reverse complement strand
GCCGCTCCGGTCATCATGACCCTCGGCCCGTACGCCAAGGACGTCCACTTCCGGGACCACCCCGGCGGTGCCGCGGTGTATCCGTCCATGGCGGAGCAGGGCCCGCTCATGCACTGGGAGACGGTCAACCCCGAGTGGTGGGTGCCCCAGGGCTACGCGGTCGTGCGGGTCGACGCCCGAGGCACGGGCCACTCGCCCGGCTCGCGCACGATGTTGAGCCGGGGCGAGGCGCAGGACTTCTACGACTGCATCGAATGGGCCGGCGCCCAGCCGTGGAGCACGGGCCGCGTGGCGGTCATGGGCATCTCGTACTTCGCCATCAACGCCTGGCGGGTGGCGGCGCTGCGACCGCCGTCGCTGGCGGCCATCGTGCCCTGGGAGGGCGCCGTCGACTCGTACCGGGACATCCAGCGCCACGGCGGGATGTTCTCCAGCGGCTTCATCGGCCGGTGGTCCGACAACCTGGCCCGGGAGCAGGGCGAAGCAGCCCGGGCGGTGCCGCTCCCGCCCGAGGAGTACGGACCGCCCTATGACTCCAGCAACCCCGACCTCGCGGCGATCGAGGCGCCGCTGCTGTCGGTGGGCAACTGGGGTGGGGCCGGGTTGCATCTGCGGGGCAACATCGAGGGCTTCCGGCATGCGGGCTCGGTCCACAAGCGGCTGCGGGTCCATTGCGGCGACCACATGTCGCCGTTCTACGCCCTGGACGGGCGGCTCGAGCAGCTCCGCTTCCTGGAGCAGTGGTTGAAGGACGTCGACACCGGCATCACCCGGGAGCCGCCGGTCAAGCTGGCCATCCGCCGGTCCCGCGACGACCACGCCTGGCGCTACGAGCACGAATGGCCTCTGGCCCGCACCCGGTGGACCCGGCTGCATCTCGACGCCGCCGGCGATCTGTCCCTGCGGGCGGGGCCTTCCTCGGTCGCCGGATCGGTCTCGTACGAGGCCTCGCCCGATGTGACCGGCGACCACGCGGGCGCCGCGGTGCGGTTCACGACCGCTCCGTTCGAGTCCGATACCGAGCTCACCGGTCCGCTGGCGCTGCGCGTTTGGGTGTCGGCGTCGGCGTCGGACGCCGACCTGTTCGTGGTCGTGCGCAACCTCGGCCCCGACGGCGAGGAGGTCACCTACCAGGGTGCGATTCCCACCGCCCAGCACATCGCCGCGGCCTACGGCTGGCTGCGGCTGTCGCACCGGGCGCTCGACGCGGCGGCGTCGACGCCGTGGCAGCCGGTCCACACCCATGTCGGCCTGGCGCCGGTGACGCCGGGCGAGCCGGTGGCGGTCGACGTCGAGATCTGGCCGACGAGCGTCGTGCTGGCGCCCGGGCACCGCCTGGTGCTGGAGATCCGGGCACACGACGACCCTGGCATCGCCCCGTTCCACCACACCCATCCGGGCGACCGCCGGTGGGGCGGCGCCATGACGGTCCACACCGGCCCGGCCCACGAGTCGTACCTCGTGGTGCCGGTCATCCCCGCGGCCGGGTAGCGGGTGCGGGACCGCCTGCTTCGCCTCATCGCCCGCGGCGTCGCCCGCTGGTTCTTCCGGTCGGTCGAGGTGACCGGGCCGCGCGACCTCGACGGCCCGGTGATCGTGGCCGCCAGCCACCTCAACGGCTTCGTCGATCCGGTGCTGCTGGTGAGCGCGCTGGGGATCCTGCCCCGGTTCCTGGCCAAGGCCACTCTGTGGCGGGTGCTGCCGGCCCGGCCGTTCCTGGCGCTCGCCCGACTGATCCCAGTGCACCGGGCGCAGGACGGCTCGGGCACGGCCGCGAACACATCCGCGTTCGCCTCCGCCGTCGATGCCCTGGCCCACGACGCCACGGTGGCGATCTTCCCGGAGGGCACCACCCACGACCAGCCCCACCTCGCCCCGCTGCGCACGGGCGTGGCCCGCATCGCCGTCCAGGCGCTGGACGCGGGTGTCACCCGGCTGCGCATCGTGCCCGCGGGCATCGCCTACGAGGACAAGGTCGCGCTGCGGGGCCGGGCCCTGGTGGCGTTCGCCCCGGCCATCGACGTCGCCGCCGAGGTCGCCCGGCTGCGGGCGGATGGCCTCGACGAGCACGCGGTGGTGCGAGGACTGCTGGCGGTCATCGAGGACCGGCTGCGCTCGGTGTCCCCGGACTTCCCGACCCTGGTCGACGCCCTGGCCCTCACCGGCGCGGCCCAGGTATGCCTCCGGGCCGAGGCGGACAACCCGCGCGCCCGTGTCCCGCTCACCGAGAGCGCGTCCGTGGCCCGCTCGCTGAGCGAGGCCCCGCCACCGGTGCGCCAGGGAGTCATCGACGCCCAGTCGCACTACCAGGTGGTCCTGGACCACATGGGGATGCGGGACGAGGACGTGGCCCAGTCGGTGCGCACCCGGGAGCTCGCGTGGCGGGTGGTGGTGTCGGCGACGGTGATCGTGCTGCTGGCCCCGTTCGCCCTGGCGGGCGCCATCGCCAACGCCGTCCCGACCGCCATCGTGGTGGTGGCCGGCCTGATCCCCCATGCCCCGGTGACGAAGGGGACGGTGCGGGTGCTGGTCGGCCTGGTGGTGTTCCCGCTCACCTGGCTGGCCCTCGCCTGGCTCGACATCGGGGGGACCACGCTCGCCGACACCACGGCCGCGGTGACGTTCCCGCTCTCCCCGGTACTCGACCTGGTGGTGGGCGACAGGTCCGGCTTCGTGGCTTCGCTGGCGGTGTTCGTGGCCGTCCCCCTGCTGGGCTTCGCCACCCTGGCGGTACTGGCCCAGGCCAGCGCGTTCCTGACCGCCTGGCGCTCGTGGCGCACGGTCCTCGACCGCCGCGGCCAGCTCGACGAGCTTCGCGCCCTGCGCTCCCAGGTCATCGCCGACGTGGCGAGCGCCGAGGTCGCCCACGAGGAGGCGGTTTGATGCCGGCCCGGCCCCTGGGCGAGTCGGACTGCGAGTGCGTCCACGAAGGATGGCTGGCCCAACCGGTCAACGCCCTGTCCAGCCTCGCCTACGCGGCCGCCGGCGTCGCTCTACTGGTCCGAGCCCGCCGCCGCGCCCCGACCGGCCCTGACGGCCGCAGCGCCGCACCCGGCTGGCTCGGCATCTACGGCCTCGCCACGGCAGCCAACGGCGTCGGCGGCCTCGCCTACCACGGCCCCGGCGGCCCGGTGAGCCGCTGGCTGCACGACGCCGCGCTGCTGGCCACCCTCGGAGTGGTCACTACAGCCGAGGTGGGCGAAGCCACAGGCACCGAGATCGACCGCCGCCACGCAGCCGCGGCCGTCGCCGCGGGCGCCGCCCTGGCCGTGGTCCCGTCGGTCAGCCGCGCCGCCCAAGTCGGCTTGGGCCTGGGCGCCGCCGCCTCGGACGTGACCGCCGGCTTCGTCGGCGAGAGCAGCCACTACCGCCGCGCCTCGCTCGCGCTCATCTGGATCGGGGCCGCCGCCGTCAACGCCACCACCCGCACAGGCGCCCCCCTCTGCCGCCCGCGCTCGATCGTGCAGGGACACGCCGCATGGCACGCCCTGACGGCCCTGGCCCTCTGGTGGTGGGGCCGGTTCACCCCTGGTTCAGCCGAGCAAAGGCACCCTCCAATCGCCACACGCACCCCGAGGCGGTGAACACCAGGTCGTCCCCCACCGCCACCGCGCTCACGGGCTCCTCGTCGCTCGGCTCCACGCCCTTCAGCCTCGCCAACACCTCGATCT
>DASRJN010000566.1:0-4935 GCA_035649455.1 Acidimicrobiales bacterium | reverse complement strand
GACTTCGACGGCGACCAGATGGCCGTGCACCTGCCGCTGTCGGCCGAGGCCCAGGCGGAGAGCCGGGTGCTGATGCTGTCGGCCAACAACGTGCTGTCGCCCGCCCACGGGCGCCCGCTGGTCACGCCCACCCAGGACATGGTCATCGGCGCCTACTACCTCACCGAGCTGGTCGAGGGGGCCAAGGGCGAGGGCCATTCCTTCGGCAACCGTTCCCAGATGGAGCACGCGTACGACGCGGGCGAGATCGACCTGCACGCGCGGGTCCGGGTGCGGCTGTCCAAGCGCGAGATCAACGAGGAGATCGAGTCGGGCCTGCGTGACCCCGCCGACGCCGACTCACAGAAGCCGCTCTACCGCGAGACCACGGTCGGCCGCATGCTGTTCAACCGGGCGCTGCCGCTCGGCTTCGGCTTCGTGGATGAGCCGGTCAAGAAGCGGAACATGGGCGACATCGTCGATCACCTGGCTCGCGACTACCCCAAGTCCGTGGTGCAGGAGAGCCTGGACCGGCTGAAGGACCTGTGCTTCAGCTACGCGGCCCGCTCCGGCCTCACCATCTCCATCGAGGACGTCAAGACGCCGCCGTCCAAGAAGCAGATCCTCGATCGCTACGAGAAGGAAGCGGAGAAGGTCGAGAGCCAGTTCCGCCGGGGCATCATCACCGACGGCGAGCGCCGCCAGAAGGAAGTGGAGATCTGGACCAACGCCACCGACGAGGTGCGGTCGGCGATGGAGAAGGGCCTCCAGGAGGAGCAGTTCAACCCCATCGACATGATGGTGGGCTCCGGCGCCCGCGGGAACATGATGCAGGTCCGCCAGATCGCCGGCATGCGCGGCCTGGTGGCGAACCCCCGCGGCGACATGATCCCTCGCCCCATCAAGTCGAACTTCCGTGAGGGCCTGTCGATGCTGGAGTACTTCATCGCCACCCCCGGCGCCCGGAAGGGCCTGGTCGACACCGCGCTGCGGACGGCGGACTCGGGCTACCTGACCCGCCGGCTGGTCGACGTCGCCCAGGAGCTGATCGTCCGGGAGACGGACTGCCAGCGTGAGGGCGACGCCCCGCGTGGCCTGTGGATCGAGGACGTGGTCCCGGACCAGGCCGGCAAGCGGTCCTACATGGAGACCCGGATCTTCGGCCGGATGCTGGCCAGCGAGGTCCCGCTGTCGGCCGAGAACCCGCACCGGGACCTGGCCGGCACCACGCTGGCGGCCGGCACCATGATCGGCGACGACGAGATGGCCGCCCTGCGCGACGATCCCGACGTCACCCGGGTGCGGGTGCGCTCGGTGCTCACCTGCCAGGCCGACTTCGGCGTCTGCGCCACCTGCTACGGCCGGTCGCTGGCCACGGGCCGGACGATCGAGCTCGGCGAGGCCGTAGGTGTCATCGCCGCCCAGTCCATCGGGGAGCCCGGCACCCAGCTGACTATGCGGACGTTCCACACCGGCGGCATCGCCGGGTCCGACATCGCCGGCGGTCTGCCCCGCGTCGTCGAGCTGTTCGAGGCCCGCTCGCCCAAGGGCAAGGCGACGCTCTCGCACATCTCGGGCGTGGCCCGCATCGCCGAGGACGAGGGCCGCGGCCGGGTGATCACCGTCGTCGCCGACGACGGCGGCGAGCACGCCTACACCGTGCCCACCATCGCCCGGCTGGAGGTCACCGACGGCCAGGAGATCGCGGCCGGCGATCCCATCGTGGACGGCCCCCGTGACCCCAAGGAGCTGCTGGAGATCAAAGGCGTGCGCGAGACGCAGCAGTACCTGGTCACCGAGGTCCAGCGGGTCTACCGGGACCAGGGCGTGTCCATCCACGACAAGCACATCGAGCTGATCGTGCGGCAGATGACCCGCCGGGTCATCGTCCAGGAGCCCGGGGACAGCCGGTTCCTCCCCGGCGAGGCCGTGGACACCAAGGCCTACGCCGACGAGAACCGTCGCCTCCAGCAGGAGGGCAAGGAGCCCGCGCAGGCCCGCCCGGTCATGATGGGCATCACCAAGGCGTCGCTGGCCACCGATTCGTGGCTGTCGGCGGCGTCGTTCCAGGAGACGACCCGGGTGCTCACCGAGGCCGCCATCGAGAGCCGTTCCGACGGCCTCAACGGCCTCAAGGAGAACATCATCATCGGCAAGCTCATCCCGGCCGGCACCGGCATGGAGGAGTACCGGGACATCGCCACCGAGGCGCCCGAGTACAAGCCCATGGAGTTCTGGTCGTCCGAGCGGGACGAGCAGGGCCTCGCCGAGTGGCTCACGGGCACCTACGAGGCCACCGAGTCCGGCGGTCCCCCCGACCCCGACCTCGCGGCCGTCGTCGGCCTGCCCTCCGCCGAGGGCGAGTAACAACCCGAGCGAGTGGGGGCGGCTTCGGCCGCCTCCATTTGCGCGTACCGCCATGGGCTACGGCGCGGTACGCTGCGGTACATGGCAACTGCCTCGACCTCGTACCGGCTCGATGCCGGCCTCAAGCACCGCCTTGCGGCCCAGGCCAACGAGGAAGGCATCACGGAGACCGCCTTGGTGACCCGGATGCTGGAGGAAGGACTCCGGACCGCCCGCTTCCCTGGCATCGTGTTCCGCGACGGACCCAGCGGGCGCCGGCCCAGCCTGAACGGCGGTCCCGACGTGGTAGAGGTGATGGTGGGCGTGCGGTACGCCGTCGGCCGAGGCGAGGCCAAAGTACGCGACGCGGCGGAGCAGATGGGCCTGCCCGAGCGGCTCATCCGTCTGGCGATCGACTACGCGAGCGCGTATCCGGAGGAGATGGAGGAGCGGATCGCCCGCTACGAGGCCGCGCTCGAGGAGGCCAAGGCGATGGCTGAGCAGCGGGCCCGCCTGCTCGCTTCGTGAGGTTCCTGATCGACGGGGTGTTCGGCGCTCGGCTTGCCAGCCACCTGACGGACGCCGGCCATGACGCGCTCCACGTTGGTGAGGCGGGGCTGCTGTCAGCGTCGGACGACGACGTCCTCTCCCATGCGGTGACGGACGATCGGGTGCTAGTGACGGAGAACGCGGACGACTTCGCGGTCCTCCTCTCGGAGCGGTCGGCCGCGGGCCTCGCACTGGGCCCGGTCGTGATCGCGCGCAAGGGGTCGCTGCCGCGCCGGGGCGGGGAGGCGATGCACCACGCCCTCGCCGAGGCGTTGATCAAGTGGGCGAAGCAGAACCCGGACCCGTACCCGCACATGCACTGGCTCCCGCGGCACCGCTAGACCATGGCGCCCAGGTTGGCCTCGCGGTGGGCCTGCATGAAGCGGACGAGGGTGGCCAGGTAGTCCGCCACGGGTGGGCAGGTGACGCCGCTGGCTTCCAGGTCGCGCTGGGTCTGGGTGGTGTCGTAGTGGGTGGGGTGGACGAAGTAGTCGACGGCGCTGGCGGGGATGCCCACGAAGCGCTGGAGTGGCCCGATGGTGGCCAGGGCCCAGGTCGTGAGGCGGCGGGGGAGGGGGATCCTGATGCCGCGCTTGCCGGTGGCCCGGCACATCTCGTCCAGGAGCTCCGAGACCGTGAGCGGGCGGGGGTCGGCGAGCTGGTAGGTCACGCCTGCGGAGGTCGCGAGGCCCGACAGGGCGTCGATGCCGTCCAGCACGAAGTCGGACGGCACCATGTTGAACCGCACCATGGTGGGGTCGCCGACCAGGGGGACCAGGGCGCGGTCGGGTTGGCGCACCAGCCACTGGAGCAGGAAGTACGGCCCGTCGAACTTCTGGGTGTCGCCGGTATGGGAGTCGCCCACCACGATCGACGGGCGGTAGACCGTCGTCGGCATCCCGCCGGCGCGGGCCTCGGCCACCTCGACCTCGGAAAGGAACTTGGTCTCCTCGTAGTAGTTGTTGAAGGACTGGCCGACGTCGAGGTCGGTCTCCCGGAACGGACCGCAATGGCGGCCGCTGACGTAGCAGGTGCTGACGTAGTGATGGCGGCGCAGGCCGGGGCAGCCCTCTGCGAACCGCAGCACGTGGCGGGTGCCCTCGACGTTGACCCGCATGCCCACGTGGCGGGGGACGCCCAGGTCGTAGACCGCGGCCAGGTGCCAGATCTCGGTGGTGGCCGCCGCCAGGCGGTCGCCGCCCTCCATGCCGAGGCCCGGGGCGGTCAGGTCGCCCTCGACCAGCTCGACCCGGTTGGCGAGGGCCGGATCGGCGGCCTCCAGCTCGGCCAGCCGGGACTTGGCCACGCCGCCGAACTTCGGTTGGACCAGGCACGCGGCGCGGGCCTCCGGGGAGCGGGCGAGGATGCGTGGCAGCAACCGGGATCCCAGGAATCCGGGGAACCCGGTGACGAAGATCGTCCCGGCGTCGGTCATGCCGCGGTTATACCGGAGCGGGGCGGTCCTCCTCCGACGCGGTCGATCGGAGGGGGCGGGGCGGTGGTGGTCTAGACTCCGGGGGGCTTTCCCAGGGAGGCCGCGGGTTTTTGCCCGCCCCCGTTCTGCTCCGCAGGTTGCTGTTGGTGCATGACGGCCCCTAGGATGACCCGTCGGTCTCGGCGCGTACGCGCCCACGGATCGATCGCCCCCTGCCAGTCCACGACAGCCGTCGTCCGCGAGGTTCCGAGTGCCCACGATCCAGCAGTTGGTCCGCAAGGGCCGCCAGTCCAAGACGTCGAAGGTCAAGACGCCGGCACTCAAGGGCGCGCCCCAGCGGCGCGGGGTGTGCACGCGTGTGTTCACCCACACGCCCAAGAAGCCCAACTCTGCGCTCCGCAAGGTCGCCCGTGTGCGCCTGTCCAGCGGCATCGAGGTCACCGCCTACATCCCCGGCGAGGGCCACAACCTGCAGGAGCACTCGATCGTCCTCGTGCGCGGCGGCCGGGTGAAGGACCTGCCGGGCGTTCGCTACAAGATCATCCGCGGCACCCTCGACACCGCCGGGGTGCGCGACCGCAAGCAGGCCCGTAGCCGCTACGGCGCCAAGAAGGAAGGCTGATCCC
>DASRJN010000565.1:0-5993 GCA_035649455.1 Acidimicrobiales bacterium | reverse complement strand
CCGGGCCAAGGGCGGGCGCCGCTTCGTGGTCATCGGGTCCAACGCGCTCCGGGCGCTGCTGTGCCTGGTCATGATCGGCGACCTCAACTCGAACCTGCTGTTCCCCGAGGCCTTCGCCATCCTGGTCCTGGCCAAGAGCTATCACGTGGCCAAGTCGGCCATCGTGCCCACGGTGGTGCACTCGGACGAGGAGCTGGTGGAGGCCAACTCGCGGCTGTCGTTCCTGTCCGGCGTCATGGGCTTCGCCGCGGCCGTGCCCGGGATCCTCGTCAGCGCGCTGGCGGGCGGCGAGGGGGTGTTGCTGGTCGCCTCGGTCGTGTTCGCGGTGGCAGCCGTGCTGGGCGTTCGGGTCCCGGCCACCCAGGTGGCGGTCGACGACACCTCCCAGACCGAGCGCCAGGAGCTGCGGGGCGGCGGCATCCTGCTGGCCGCGTCGGCCATGGGGCTGCTGCGGGGCATCGTCGGCTTCCTCACCTTCCTCGTGGCCTTCCAGCTCCGCACCGACGGCGCGCCCACCTGGCAGTTCGGCGTCGTGATCGCGGCCAGCGGCGTGGGGGCCCTGCTGGGCTCCCTGCTGGCCCCCGCCCTCCGGCGCAACGGCACGCCGGAGGAGCGCATCCTCCAGATCGTCCTGGCGTTGACCGCGGCCGGCTCGGTGCTGGCGGCCTGGGCCGGCGGGATCGTCGCCGCGGCGATCCTGGCCGCGGTGGTCGGCACGTCCGCGGGGTGCGGCAAGCTGGCGTTCGACTCCGTGGTGCAGCGGGACGCCCCCGACGCCAACCGGGGCCGGTCCTTCGCCAAGTTCGAGACCCGGTTCCAGCTCACGTGGGTGATCGGCGCCTTCGTGCCCGTGGTCATACCCATCCCCATGGAGATCGGGTTCCTGGTCATGGCGCTCATGGCCGGCTTCGCCCTGTTCTCCTACCTGGCCGGGCTGAAGGCCCTGGACCGCGGCCAGCTCCCGGCTCGGCGCCAGTGGCCGACCCCCAACATCCAGCTGCCGTTCCGCAACCCCTTCGCCGGCCGCCGCCCGCCCGGCGCGGAGCGGCCGGACGACGAGGTCGACGTCCGCGACACCGACGACGAAGCCGACTCGCCGGACCAGGACCGCGTCGAAGACGAGTCCGACGACTTCGACCACGAGGCCGATGCCGAGCTGGCCTTGGCGCTGCCGCCTCCGCCGCCGCCACCACCGCCGCCCCCGCCTCCGCCGCCCTATCCCCCGCCTCCACCACCTCCGCCTCCGCCCCGGCCGCAGGCGGACGACGACGAGCGGTCCGTGGTCATCGACCCGACGAACCTCTAGGGCCTGTCGTGCGGGCGGGCGACCCGGTCAGGCGTCGTCGGGGTCGGGGAGGTCGATGCGCGCCAGCCAGAGGCCCGGGGCCTCGATCTCGGGCGGGCTGGGCAGCATCTTCTCGCTCTCCCACAGGCGGGCCAGGCCTTCCTCGCCGGCCCGCTCGACGACCCCGTCCACGAAGGCGGCGCCCCGGTCGTAGACGGCCTGCGTGAGCTCCAGGCCCATCAGCCGCTCGACGAAGCGGTCCGACTCCGCGGTCTCGACCCGCCGCCGGCGCAGCGCCTCGGTGAGCATGCCGTAGCTGCCGATCAGCTTGGCCCCCACCGTGTCCATCACGTGGTCGACCATGCCGACCACCAGCGCCACGATCGTCTCGAGCTGCGGCTGGAGCGCCCGCTGCTCGTCGGACTGGATAGCGCCGAGCAGGGCGCCGGGCTCGCTGAGCGCCTGCTGGATGCGGGCCAGCGAGTCGGGCCCACCGGTGAGGTCGAGGTCGCCCAGCTGCTGCTCCAGCGCCCCGGGGTCGTTGCGGAACTTGGTGGTGTACTCGCTCAGCAGCGACTCCAGCCGCGCCCGCACGTGGGGCACGTTGAGCACGGTGTGGTGGGCGATCTCGTGCAGGCATATCCACAGGCGCAGGTCGTCGGGCGGCAGGCTCCACCCCGAGCCGAACTCGTCGAGGTTGCGCACCAGGATCAGCAGCTCGTCGGACCGCGGCCGCGGCACCGGCAGGTCGTACTGCCCCAGCGAGCGCTGGGCCAGGTGGCCGACCATGGAGCCGGCGGTCATGGCCACCATCATCGGCTGCATGGCCTGGATCATGGGGCCGAGCATGGCGGCGAGCTGGTCCTCCGGGTCGGAGAACGGGTCGTCGGGATCGACCGGCAGGCTCGATCCCGAGCCCGCGGCCCCGACGTCGGGTGCGCCCAGCGACCCGGCCAGCTTCTCCAGCAGGGGCCGGTAGTCCTCCAGCGTGCGCTGGGCCCAGTGCCCCCGGGTCACGGGCAGCACGGTCAGGCCCCGGCCGGTCACCGACGCCGGCAGCCCCGTCACGTTGGTTACGTGCAGCTCGGCCACGCGGGCGAGCTGCTCCAGCTTGATGCGCTCCAGCGGGTCGACGTTGGGCTCGGTCGTGTTGTCGGTGGCGACCGCGAGCGCCAGGTTGCGCGCCGCGTCCCAGGGCACGCCCCGGCCGGCCTGCCCGAACAGCTTGGCCAGGTCGCCGAACAGTGGGAAGCCCTCGAACGGGTTGGGGGAGCCCGGTTCGTCGCTCACCCCTGCACGCTACCGCCGGGGGCGAGGTGTTTCAGGCCGGTCAAGCTGGCAACCTGGAACGCATGGGGACGGTTGTCATCACCGGAGTCGAGACTCCGCTCGGGCGACGGGTGGCGCGCCTGGCCGTCGAGGAAGAGGGTGCCGACGTCGTCGGCCTGGCCCGGGGCCCGGTCACCGGCCTTCCCGCCCGGGTCGCCGTCTACCGGGTCGACCTGACGGGAGAGGACGTCAAGGCCCACCTGCAGGACGTCGAGGTGGTGCTCCACCTGGCCACCTCGGTGCCGGCCACGCCCACCGCCGCCACCGACGACGTGGTGGTGGCCCGCCGGGTGCTGGAGGCAGCGGGGGACGGCGGAGTGCCCCACCTGGTCGTGCTGTCCAGCGCCACGGTGTACGGCGCCTGGCCGGACAACCCCGTGCCGCTGACCGAGGACGCCACGCTACGGCCCCATCCCGGCTTCGCCTTCGCCGGCGAGCGGGCGGAGATCGAGCGCATGGCGGTCGAGTGGCGCGATGCCCATCCGGGCACCACGGTGGCGGTGCTGCGCCCGGCCCGGGCGGCGGGGTCCGACCACCGCGACTGGCTGGTCCGCGCCCTGAGGCCCGGCCCGGCCGTGCCCGACGACGTGGAGGAGCCGCCGGTCCAGTTCGTCGACCTCGACGACCTGGCGGCGGCGTGCGACCTGGCCCGGCTGCGCCACCTGGACGGCGCCTTCAACGTGGCCCCCGAGGGCTCGATCCCCGGCGATCAGGTGCGGTCGCTGATAGGGGTGCCGGTCAAGGTTCCCCTGCCCCGGCGGGTGGCGAGCCGCCTCACCCGCTGGCGCTTCCGCGTCGGGCTGGGCGACACCCCGCCCGAGCTGCTGCCCTACGTCCAGCATCCCTGGGTGGTCGCCTCCGACCGGCTGCGGGCCCGGGGCTGGGTCGCCACCGTGTCCAACGAGGAGGCGTGCGTCGAGGCCCACGAGGTCGGCGCCTGGGCCACGCTCAGCCCCCGCCGGCGCCAGGAGATCGCGCTCGGGGTGGCGGGCGCCGGGCTGGTGGCGATCGTGACAGGCGCGCTCCTCGCCGCCCGCCGCTGGTGGCGCTCCTGAACGTCGCCCCCCGACCCGCGGCCGGGGCCCGAGCTCAGCCGCGGGGCAGCTCGGCGAGGGTGACGTCCAGCGTGGCCCGGGAGCCGTCGTCGCGGGTCACCTCGACCTCGACCTCGTCGCCCGGGGAGTAGGCCCGCAGCGCCACCAGCAGGTCCGGCAGGCGGGCGATGGCGTGGTCGTCGAAACGCACCACGACGTCGCCGGGTCGCAGGCCCGCCGCGGCGGCCGGGCTGCCCGCGATGATCGAGATGACGCGGGTGCCGCCGCCCGCGGTGGGGGTGGACACGCCCGCGGCCGGGAGGTCGAGGCCTTCGATCCCGAGCGTGCTGTAGTGGACGTAGCCGTCGATCAGCAGGTCATCGGCGACCTTGTGCACCACCTCGACGGGCGCCACGTACCAGGCCCCGCCCTCGTCGAGCGCGGTGGTGATGCCGACCACCGCGCCGCGGTCGTCGACCACCGGGCTGCCCAGGCCGAGTGCCGGAGCCTCGCCTTCGATCTGCACGCCGTCGAGCGCGGTGCCGGACGGGCCCACGTAGCGTTCGGTCATGCCCACCGAGCCCGTGGTCGTCTCGGTGCCGATGGCGCCGCGGACGCTGACCGCGTAGGCGGTCTCGCCCCTCACCAGGTCGCCCTCCGGGGCGAGCACGCTGGCCGTATAGCCGCGGCTGTCGAGGTCGATGATGCTGAGACCGGTGGCGGGGTCGCTGCCGACGACCCGGGCGGGCTTCTCGGTGCCGTCGGGCAGGCGCGCCCGCACGCGGTCGGCGCCGGGCGTGAGCAGCGCGGTGCTGGTCACCACGATGCCGTCGTCCCGGATGACCACCCCCGAGCCCGTGACCTCGCCGCGTCCCAGCGGATCGGCGGCGGGCGGGGTCACGATGCCCACCACCGCGGGCGCGACCCGCTGGCGCACGCCGTCGAGCGTCGACGATTCCAGCCCCGGATGCGTGTTCACCGGGCTGAGCGCCACCCGCTCGATCGCCGGGCGCTCGATCACCCGCTCGCCGAAGCCCACCACCGCCGCCGCGCCCGTGGCCAGCACGGCCCCCGCCGCGCCGGCCAGTGCGACCGCACCCCACCGTGAGCGGCCAGGCCGATTCGGATTGTGGCGACCGGCTCGGGGGGTCTTGCGCTCTGTCCGCGCGCGCTCGGGCGCGCTCAGTTGGACGATCGGGTGGGAGCGCATCTCGGACGGATGACGCCACAGCCGATCGTCGGGGTGAGGCGGCGGACGAAACCCCGACTGCCCCTCTTCGGCTTCTTCGTCGAAGGGCACTGCCGGGAGGATAACTGCGCGCCACGTGTTGCGGGCAGCGCGCTGGGGGGCGCGCAGGCCAAGATCTCTGCCCTCGATGGCGGGAGCGATGGGCCCTACCTGCGTACCATGAGGTGATGGACCCGGCGACGCCCCTCTCTCCGCCCGGCGGGGACACGTGGCTCGGCCTGTCCGCGGCCCCGCTGCCGGTGGCCCTGGCGCTGGAGTGGGCCGTGCGGCCCGACTGCGGTGGCCTGGTGCTGTTCTCGGGCACAGCCCGCGACCACGCAGAGGGACGGCACGGGGTCTCGGCGCTGGAGTACGAGGCGTACGAGAGCCAGGTCGTGCCCCGCCTCCAGGCCGTGGCCGACGAGGCCCGGGTGCGCTGGCCGGTGTTGGGGCGCATCGCGCTGCTCCATCGGGTGGGCGTGCTGGCCGTGGGCGAGAGCGCCGTGGTGGTCGTCGCGTCGGCGCCGCACCGCGACGAGGCGTTCGCGGCCGCCCGGTTCGGCATCGACTCGCTCAAGCGCTCGGTGCCGATCTGGAAGCGGGAGACATGGGCGGGCGGCAGCAGTTGGGGCCTGGAGGCCCAGCACATCGTCGACGCCGGAAGGGGGTGATCCGTGAGCCCGGTCGCATTCCTGATGCTCGCCCTGGTCATCATCGTGGTGGGCTGCGGCATCCTCTACTTGCGCAACCGCACGCCGACCTCGTACGAGTCGAGCGTGGACAACTTCCGCCGTGAGATGCAGGCCCTCGCCCCTCGGGACGAGGCGGCTCCCGCGCGCCGGTGGTGGAGGCGCTGACCCCCAGTGGCCCGCGACCTCGCCATCGACCTCGGCACGGCCAACACCCTCGTCTACGAGCGGGGCCGGGGCATCGTGCTCAACGAGCCGACGGTCATCGCCCTGAACACCCGCACCCGTGAGGTGCTGGCCATGGGCCACGACGCCTGGCAGATGATCGGGCGCACGCCCAGCGACATCGTGGCCGAGCGACCGCTGCGCCAGGGCGCCATCACCGACTTCGACGTCACCCAGCGGATGATCCGGCTGCTGCTGCACCG
>DASRJN010000564.1:0-4597 GCA_035649455.1 Acidimicrobiales bacterium | reverse complement strand
ACGTCCTCGACGATCGCGGCCGCCGGGGACGTCGCCAGGTTGAAGGCCGGCTGGTCCCACCCCACCGCGAGCACGTCGGCCGCGGTGGCCGCGTCGAGTGCTCCACCCACCACGAACCCGAAGTACCGCGGCCCGCTGGTCCCCACCAGCCCGGGGTCCACCGCCTCGACCAGCTGCCGTACCACGTCGGGCGCGGGAGTGGGCGCATCGGCCAGGTCCCCCAACGCCGCCCGCAGCGCGTCGAGGTCCACCCCGGCCGGGAACACCGCCCGCTCGCCCACCGCCTCCCGGTACCCGGCGGCCTGCGCCGCCACCTCCACCAACAGCTCACGCAGCGAAGTCACACCCCATCTTGGCCTCGCACGCCGCCGAGGCCGAGCCCAGATCTCGTCCGGCCCCCTAGCTGAGCAGGCCCAGCTCGCGCATGGCGACGATGGCATCGCTGCGGCTGGAGACGCCGAGCTTGCGGTAGACGGACATCGCCTGCGTCTTGACCGTGTGGCGGGAGATGTAGAGGCGCCGGCCGATCTCGGGGTAGGTCAGATGCGTCGGCAGCAACGGCAGCAGCCGGAGCTCGGCCGTGGTGAGGGACGACGCACCCGGCGCGCCGCCGCGGACCGTGTCGAGGCGCATCCGTACGGCCTCGGCCTGCGCCGGGAGCCGCCCGAGGTCCGGTCGTTGCTGGAGGATGTCCCGCACCTGGCGGAGGACGGCCCGGCCGCCCGCGGCGTCGGCCAGCGTGGCGTAGCACTGCGCCATCTCCAGCAGAGCCTGCACCGACACCACCGGCAGCGCGTACGTGAGCAGGTGCCGCAGGCGGGCGGCCCGGGCCACATGGTCCCGGCCCTGGGCCACGTTGCCCTCGTGGAGGGCCACCCGGGCCAGCCAGGCGTAGACCAGCGCGCTGGTCCAGTAGTCGTCGAACTGGCCGCCGCGCATGATGGCGCCGGCCTCCTCGGCGCGAGCCGCGGCGTCAGCCCCCTCGCCGCGCTCGAGGGCGATGATGCCGCGCTCGGCCAGCAGCACCGGGACGAAGGGCAGGACGCCCGCGGTCGTGGCCGTGTCGACCGCGCGTGCCAGCAACGCGTCGGCCCGGTCCAGGTCGCCGTCGAGCAGGTACGACACGCCCTCGATCTGCAGCATCGTCGCCCGGTACGGGCTGGAGGGGTCGAAGCCGGCCAGCGCCACCAGGGCGTCGGACCTCATGGCGGCCACCCCGTCGCGGCACAGCAGCGCGCGCAGGTAGGCCACGGTGGCCTCGACCGTGTTGCCGTCGGCGAGCGTGCCCGTTGCCGTGGCGCGCTCGGCCGCCTCGGCCCAGCGTTCGGTCATCGCGGGCTGCCCGTCGAGCGCGAACATCAGCGCGCCGTGCACCGCGATGCCGGGATAGCTCTCGATCAGGCCCTGGTCCTCGAACCAGGCCATCCAGCGCAGCACGGTGTCGGCTCGACCTTCGGCCCAGGCGGGATTGGCGAGCCTGAGGACCAGGCGGCCGACCGTGTCGGCGTCCCCCGCGGCCTGGGCATGCTCGATGGCGATCTCGGCGAGGCCGTTGGCCTCGCACCACACCCCGGCGCGCCGGTGGAGCTCGGGGACGATCTCCGGCTCGCGCCGGCGGAGCTCGCTCGCCAGCAGCTCCCGGAACAGGAGGTGGTAGCGGTACCACTCGCGCCGGTGGTCGAGCGGTAGCACCAGGAGGTTGCGGTCCTCCAGGTCCTCCAGCCTCCCGGCCGAGCCCGACGCGGCCAGCGTGGCGTCGCACAGCGGCCCCGACATGCCGTCGAGGATCGAGGTCCGGGTCAGGAACGACGCCTCCTCGGCCGACACCCGGTCGAGGATCTCCGAGCGCAGGTAGTCGCCCACGAACCGGTCGTCGCCCCCGAACCCGAGGCCGCGATCGGGGAGCGGGCTGCCGGCGGATCGCGCCAGCGCCGCGAGGTAGAGGCCGGTGGGCCACCCCTCCGTGTGCTCGACCAGCTCGTCGACCGCCGCGGGCGCGAGCTCGACCCCGGCGCCCTGCAGGAGCCCCGGGGCCTCCCGCGAGTCCATGGCCAGGTCGGCCACCCCCACCTCGACCAGGCCGCCCTGGGCCCGGAGACGGGCCGCGGGCACGGGCAGCGGGTCGCGCGAGCCCAGCGCCAGCTGCGAGCCGGCGGGAAGCCCCAAGGCGAGATGCGCCACCGCGTCGAGGCACTCGGGCTTGGTCACCGCCTCCAGGTGGTCGACGACCAGCGAGACCGGCTCGTCCATGGCGGCGATGGCCGCCACGAGCAGGGGCGGGACCGACACGGCGGCGAGGGGCGACGCCAGCACCCGGAACACGCTCGGGTCGAGGCTCTCGATGCGATCGAGCGCGATCGTGAGGTAGGTGAGCAGCACCACCGGGTCGTTGTCGCGGTCGTCGGCCGACACCCAGCCGGCCCGCCGCCCGTGGTGCTCGGCCCACTGGCCCAGGAGGGTGGTCTTGCCGTAGCCGGCCGGGGCCACCACCGCGATCACGGGCGCGGTGCGATCGGCCACCAGCCGCCGGAGCAGCGCCGTCCGCGGGACGAGGCCGGGCCGGGCGGGAGGCGGCCGCAGCTTGGCCTCCGACAGCCGGAACGGCGACGACCTCGGACCGCTGGAGCGCGCGAGCCCGCGCGGAGGCTGTCTCCCGGGGGCCCGCGTCGACACGCTCCGATGGTAGTGCCGGGGCTACTACTCCTCACCACATGTGGGCAGATCCCGGCCGGCCAGCGCCGGTCGCCGATGGCGCCGGAGGACCAGGCGGACCCGGAGGCGAGCGGCCAGGAAGCGGCCTCGGGCCTCGGCTGCGGCCGCTACGACGCGGCGGCGCAGCTCGGCCCAGCGGCGCAGTGTGCGAGCGAGCAGGGCCACGCCGGCCCGCAGGATCCACACCAGCGCCCGCCCGGCGGTGCGCGCCCGGAGGGCGAGGCCGTCGGCCAGGGCAACCGTGGCCCGCACTGCGCCCGTCCCGAGCTCCCAGGCCAGGAAGGCCGGGGCCAGCACCACCAGCAGGGCGCCCACCAGCCATCCGCCCGCCGTTCCCGTCTCCGCGCTTGCCGCGCTATCCGCCTCGGCCTCGGCCTCGGCCGGCGGCAGGGGAGCGAGGGCGTCGAGCTCGGCGACCGCCTCCCGCCAGGACTCGTGGTGGGCTCGCAGGTCGGCGGCGGTGGCGGCCCAGGCCTCGGTGTGCACCCGCACCAGGCGGTGCTGGGCCGCGCCCTTGGGCGGGCGTCCGGCCAGCACGGCCGCCACCTCCAGCAGCGCGTCATCGGCCGCGGCCATGACCGCGCCGCCGTCGGGCACACCCTCGAGCGACGCCGCCGCCTGCAGGTCGGCGTGGGCCGCCGCCACCTCGGGCGGGACCAGGTGGGCGACGCCGCGCCGCCCACTGCGGCGGCGGACGGACAGTCGCAGCCCGGGCAGCACCAGCCCGAGGGCGACGAGCGGGACGCCGGCGAGCGGCCGGCCGGTGGCCGCCAGCACCAGGCCGGCGGCGACGAGCAGAGCATCGATCCAGGACACGGTGACCTTCCTCGGGGCTGAGTTACATGGCTCTCAGCCGAAGGTCTCGCCAGGCTTCGCCCGGGGCGCCGGGCCCGCATGCAGGCCGTGATGACGACGCCGATCCCTGGGGCTACTCCCCCTCGACGCCCGGTCTGACCCGCGCCGGACAGGTCTGGTTACGGCCAAGGGCTACCGTCGGTCGGGACCGCGGCCCTGCGCAGCCGGGCCGACCAGGGGCAGGCGCTGGACGCGGTGCGGCGCATGTTCGGAGAGATCGAGGTCGGGCTCCAGCTCGGCGCAGGAGGGCAGGCATGACCGACGTCGAGGTCCGCCCCGTGCCGGACGTCGGCTGGCGCCCGCGCGGCCATCCGGTGCGGTGGCTGCTGGTGCTCGTGGCCACGGTGGCGCTGGCGTCGGTGGTGTCGATCTGGTTCGGCGCTCTGGCGCCCCGCCTGGACATCCAGGTCTCGCGCTGGGAGGCCGAGCCCTCGCGCGGCGAGGGCGCGCTCCTGGTCGAGGTGCTCGTCACCAACCGGGCCCACGCCGCCGTGACGGTGGAGACCGGGGCCTGGCGGCGGCAGGACGGCATCGACCTGGACGCCGCCGACCGGGTCCCCATCGACATCGCCCCCGGTCAGACGGTGGCGATCGTGCTGCACTACCGGGTGCTCGACTGCGCCCTGGCCCGCCGCGCCGACCTCGCCGGTCCGCTCGGCGTGCGCACTCCCCTCGGCCTGCCCCGCGCCGCCGCTCCGCGCGACGTGAACGTCGACGCGCTCATCTCCCCGGTCTGCCCGCTCGGCTGACACGACGTCAACCGAGGCGGCGCCGCACCCACCCTCCCACGCCTGCAGCACCCAGAACCGATCGTTCGGCCTTGAGCACGGTGTTGGGGTTGGCACAGCGGGTGGCGCTCTGCAAGGGTCAATCGCACATGGCGGGACCGGGGGGAACGTTGCGGGTGATCCAGTGGGCGAGCGGGTCGGTGGGTCGCGCCGCCATGGCTGCCGTCCTCGACCGCCCCGACCTGGACCTGGTCGGGTGCTGGGTCCACTCGCCCGGCAAGGACGGTGTCGACGTCGGCACC
>DASRJN010000563.1:0-4504 GCA_035649455.1 Acidimicrobiales bacterium | reverse complement strand
TGGTCGCTGAAGTTGGCCTCGCCCAGCACGAACAGGCCGGGCACGTTGGACATCAGGTGGTAGTCCACCCACAGCCCGCCCATCGTGTAGTGGACGGCCGGGTAGATGCGCATCGGGACCTGGTACGGGTTCTCGTCGGTGATGCGCTCGTACATGTCGAACAGGTTCCCGTAGCGCTCGCGGATGGTGTCCTCGCCCACCCGGCCGATGGCCTCGCCGAAGTCGAGGTACACGCCGTTGCGCAGCGGGCCCACGCCCCGGCCTTCGTCCACCACCGACTTGGCGTTGCGGGACGCCACGTCGCGGGGCACCAGGTTGCCGAAGCTGGGGTACTTGCGCTCCAGGAAGTAGTCGCGGGCCGAGTCGGGGATCTTGTCCGGCGAGCGGGTGTCGTCGCGGTCGAGCGGGACCCAGATGCGCCCGTCGTTGCGCAGCGACTCGGACATCAGCGTGAGCTTGGACTGGAACTCGTCGCTGGCCGGGATGCAGGTGGGGTGGATCTGGGTGAAGCACGGGTTGCCGAACAGGGCGCCGCGGCGGTGCGCCCGCCAGATGGCGGTGGCGTTCGAGTACTTGGCGTTGGTCGACAGGTAGAAGACGTTGCCGTAGCCGCCGGTGCACAGCAGCACGGCGTGAGCCGAGTGCGACGTCACCGCGCCGCTCACCATGTCGCGCACGACGATGCCGCAGGCGACGCCGTCCTTGACCACCAGGTCCAGCATCTCGCTGCGGGTGTGGAGCTTGACCGTGCCCAGCGCCACCTGGTGCATCATCTGCTGGTAGGCGCCCAGCAGCAGCTGCTGGCCGGTCTGGCCCCGGGCGTAGAACGTGCGGGACACCTGCGCGCCGCCGAAGCTGCGGTTGTCGAGCAGGCCGCCGTACTCCCGGGCGAAGGGGACGCCCTGGGCCACCGCCTGGTCGATGATGTTCACCGACTCCTCGGCCAACCGGTAGACGTTGGACTCGCGGCTGCGGAAGTCGCCGCCCTTGATGGTGTCGTAGAACAGCCGGAACACCGAGTCGCCGTCGCCCTTGTAGTTCTTGGCGGCGTTGATGCCGCCCTGGGCGGCGATGGAGTGCGCCCGGCGCGGGCTGTCGTGGTACGTGAAGACCTTGACGTTGTAGCCCTGCTCGCCCAGCGTGGCCGCGGCCGAGGCGCCGGCCAGCCCGCTGCCCACGATGATGACCTCGAAGCGGCGGCGGTTGTGCGGCGCCACCAGCTTCATGTCGAAGCGGTGGCGCGTCCAGCGCTCCTCGAGGAGACCGTCGGGCACCTGGCTGTCGAGCTCGCCGATCACGTCAGGCTCCTTCCTGGTACAGCTCGCAGGTCACGATCCGGCCGCCCGAGGTCGCGCAGTCGGCGTTGTCGTCGGCGCTGACGATGCCCAGCTGCACGGCGACGGGGAAGCTGACGTTGCCCACCATCACGATGGCCGCGAAGGCGGTGGCGAACACCCGCCGGGCCGAGTTCCACCGTGGGTTGTTCAGCCCGAGGCTCTGGAACAGCGACCAGGACCCGTGGAACAGGTGGATGCCCAGGGCGATGTTGGCGACGATGTAGATCAGCGCCACCACCGGCCGCTCGAAGCTGGCGACCAGGTTGCGGTACACGTCGCCCCGCACGAAGTCGGGGTTGGCCGTGCCCCAGGTGAGGTCGGCCAGGTGGAACACGACGAACAGCGCGATCACCACGCCGGTCAGCCGCATGGACCGGCTGGCGGCATTGGCCGCCTGGTAGTCACGGGGCGAGACGTAGCCGCCCTCGGCGCGGGCCCGGCGGTTCGTGAGCGTGAGGCTGGCCGCGGCGTGGATGTGGAACGCGAACGCGATGATCAGCCCGATGCGCAGCAGCCAGAGCGCCACGGTGCGGGGCAGGAAGGGCACGAGCAGCTCGCGCAGCCACTCGCCATAGTGATTGATCGCCTCGGCCCCCAGGTACACCTTGAAGTTGCCGAGCATGTGCACGAACACGAAGCCCATCAAGGCGATCCCGGTCAGCGCCATGACCCACTTCTTGCCGACAGCCGACCGATAGAACTCGATCGGCCACGGAGCGTGGCGGCGGCTGTGCGGGTGCACCGGGGCGACGGACTGCCGCTCCAACGTCTGCATCGCTACCTTCAGCCTCCCGGACAGGGCTAGGACGGTCCGGATCGGAACCGTACTCACAAATCTACGGGGGGCAAGAAATGACGGTGACCTGGTAGCGGTTCGTCACCAGTTCGCCATCCGGCAATCGCAGCGACAGGTCGACCACGACGGGCCCGGAGCCAGGCAGCACGGTGCGTATGGTTCCGGCCAACACGCAGGCATCGGCCCCCACGTCACCGGCCCAGCGCCACTCATGGGAGCCGCCGTCCCAGGACAGCGTGGCGGTCAGCTCGGCGTCGGCAATGGGTGTGCGACGGTCGGACACCACATGGACGTCCAGCGCCAGCTTGTCCCCGGGTGCATGGGCCGGCAGCGTGCGGCCGGCCACCACGATGACCGGACGGCACGCCGCGGCCAGCGCGTCGAAGGCCGCCTTGGGGCGGCGCTCGTGGTCGAGCAGCGACGGCGTGATGCCCGGGTGGGCGTCGCTCAGCCGGGCCACGGCGAACCCGCCCGTGGGCCGGTACTTGAGCCGGCGCAGCTCCTCGACGTGGTGGCGGACGAGCCTGGCCTGGTACGCCTGCGTGGCGTCGCGCCAGTCGTCGAACGTGGCGTAGGCGGAGGGCGGAACCCGCCGGGCCATGGTCTCGCGCTCCAGCCCGTGATGCTCGGCGAGGCGATCCCAATCGAGGTCGGGCCAGCGTTCCGGCTCGGCGAAGTCGGCGCCGTCGCCCGACGGGACCGACGCGGCACCGAATCCGCTCACGCAGCGCGCCACGCGGGGGATCAGCTCGGCCACCCGCCCCAGGGAGCGCTCGTCGCCCACCTCCCAGCCGAGCGCCAGGTGCGGATCGTTCACCACCGGCCGGGACCCATCGGCCCGTTCCAGGGCCCGGGCGACCGATGTGTCGAGCACGCTCGGCCGCCAGCCGGCGCGGTGCTGGGCCAGCGCCAGCCCGATGGCCCCGGCCTCGCGGGTGGGCGGCGGCGCCGGCCGGTCGTGGGGGCACCACAGGGCGACGGAGGCATGGTGCCCGAGCAGATCGACCAGGGCGTGGGCCTGGCGAGACGCCTGGCGCCGGACGCCCCGGGCGTAGCGCCCGTGCAGGGGCATGTCCTGCCACAGCAGGAGACCGACCTGGTCCGCCTCGTCGTACAGCTCGGGCCGGGCCACGTGGCCCTGCACCCGCAGCAGGTCGAGCCCCGCGGCGAGCGCGCGGTCGACGTCGGCCCGCACCTCGGCCGGAGTGGCGTCGGCCAGGGCGGCGCGGGTCGGCCCGTGGCAGGCGCCCTTGAGGAACAGGCGCTCGCCGTTGACCGAGCACACCCAGGCCCGCAGGGACACCGAACGCAGGCCCACCCGCACCCGCCGCTCGTCACTGATGCCACGGTCGCCACTGATGTCAGGGTCGCGGGGGAGGCTCACGGCCACCCGCAGATCGTGCAGGCTGGGATCGCCGAGGGCGCGAGGCCACCACAGCTCGGGGCGCTCGACCACGACGGTCCAGGCGACCTCGTTGCTCCCGGCCGCCAGCGGCTGGTCGACCTGGTGGTCGACCGTGCCCAGCTCGGTGCGCAGCTGCACCCGCCGGGCCTGGTCGCTGTCGAGCACCGCCCGCAGCCCGAGGACGGCGCGGGTGGCCGAGGCCTCCCGGCACTGCACCCGCAGGGACGCGATGCGCACCGGGCCCGTCTCGCTCAGCCGCACGGGTCGCCAGATGCCTCCGGGGTTGAAGGCGGGATCGACGTGGTCGCCGCCCTGGAACACGCCGGTCAGGTTGCGCCGGGTGGCGGGGTCCGGCTCGGGGGTGCACGCCACCTCCACGGCCAGAGCGTGCTCGGCTCGATCCCGCAGGTGGTCGGTCACCTCGAACACATGGGGCACGAAGTATCCCTCGGTGTCGCCCAGGTAGCGCCCGTCGAGCCACACGTCGGCCTGGTAGAAGACGCCCTCGAACGCCAGCCAGGCCCGCCGCTCCGGGGCCGGGGAGCCGGCCTCGAAGCGGCACCGGCACAGCAGCGGCCCGTCGGCCTCGGCGAACGCCGGCACCGAGCGCCAGTGCCCGGGCACCGTGACGTCCTGCCAGGCCGCATCGTCGAAGTCGGCCTCGGCGTACGCCCGCCGCAGGGCGTCGTCGGCCGGCGCCGCCCGCCACCGCTCGTTCAGCTGGACGTGGCGGGCCGGCTCCATCGTGCGCGCAGGGTATCGCCGCCGCTGGTCGGGCGATCCTTTTGGAACCCCGGCGCCCTGGGCGGTGTAGGGGGGTGGGGGGAGAGGTGCTCGCCCCGGGAGGTGCACGGCCATGGGTGTGCGGCGGTTGGTGACGGTGGTGGGGCCCGCGGTGGCCGGGCTGGCCCTGGTGGTGGCCTCGGCCGGGCCCGCGGCGGCCAAGGGGCCGACGGGGATGACGAT
>DASRJN010000562.1:0-8842 GCA_035649455.1 Acidimicrobiales bacterium | reverse complement strand
AGCCAGTCGACCGCCGCCTCGACCCACCCCCGGTCGAACTCGGCGTTGACGTCGAGGGTGTCGAGCCAGCTCTCGGCCATCCGGGCCCCGATGTCCCCGTTGCGACCGTCGTCTGCCATCCCTCCATGATGCCGGTGCCGCGGCCGTGATCCTTCCGCCTCACGACGACGGCGCGGCCGATGAGTCCAGCAGCCAGGCGGTGGACACCGCGCCTATGCAGCCAGCGCCGGCGGCGTGCACAATCCGTTCGTGTCGGACGACCTGGACGAGGTGGCCGCGCGGCTCGCTCAGTCGATCCTCGACCTCAGGTCGAGCTTCCCGAACCGGCTGATCGAGGCGTCCGAGCGACGGGACGACCTTCTGGGCGACGTGCTGAGCGTCGTCGGGACTGCGGCCGGGTTGGCCTCGTTGTCCCGTCGGACCTGGCGGCTGCCCGACCCCAACGAGACGCGCCGGCTCTACCAGCGGGCGGCCGGTGTGGGGCGCGATCGGGCCAACGCCGACACCGCACTGGTGATCGACCGCCTCGTTCCCCTCGGGTGCGCTCCGGATGGCCCGCAAGGCGACCAGCTGGTCCTCTCCGCCGCCAAACGCCTCATCCGCTGGGTGGCCGCTGGCCGGCCCGACGACGGCCCGATGTCGGGGCCCGAGGCAGCCTTCGCTCGCTGGGCGGAGGCCTGGGATAGCGAAGAACGTCCACCCGACCTGATGACCGAGCTGACCGACGGCTACGTCGAAGCCTGGGCCGCGACGCTCCAAGCCTGACCGCACTGAGTCTTGCCCGCACAGTCGACGGAATGGTGCTCCTCGACGCCGACATCGTGTCGGACCTCACCTCCGGATCGAACTGAGGACCATGGGAGGCGCGACGAGTTTCGTCCTCCCGCGAAGTTGGGTCAGTAGGGCCGGCCGGCGAGGGAGAGCGGTGGCTGGTGGTGAACCACAGACACGAGAGCCACTCGGACTGTCGCTCGAACGGTGACGGCGTTGTCGGCCTCGATGTCTCGTGGCTGGGGGCGGGCGACCTCGCCGCGGTGGATGCCCTGGCTCGGCTGCAGGTCGCGGCGGCCCGGCGGGGGCGCCGGCTGCGGCTCCACGGCGCGGACGGGGGGCTGGCCGAGCTCGTCGAGCTGGTCGGGCTCCGGGAGGTCCTGCAGCTGTGCCCGAAGTGTGGGTCGACCCCGCGCGGGACGCAGCCCTAGGCGGGTGGGTCGAGGGGGAGGCCGAACAGGTCGAACAGCGTCGGGTCCAGGAAGACATGGATGGCGGCGATCCGCCCGTCCACGACGTCGAGCACCTGGATGGCGAAGGCCCGCGGCCGGCCTCCGGGGCCCTCGGGCCGGTACACGGCGACGGCCGGCGATCCGTTCGCCTCGACCGGAGTGAACTGCTCCAGGCCGAAGGCGTCGGCCGCGACGAGCCAGCGCCGGATGTCCTCGGGGCCTCGCATCCAGAGGGCGAACGGCGGCATCTCCAGGATGGCGTCGTCGCGCAGCAGGGCGACCAGGGCGTCGACGTCGTGGCGGGCGAAGGCGTCGAGGTAAGCGGTCAGGACCTCACGATCGCCCGGGGCAGGCTCGCTCGCGGCCGAGTCGCGGTCGATGGCCGTGAGCGCGGCGCGGGCTCGGCGTAGTGCGCTGTTGACCGCGCCGGGGCTCGTCTCCAGGAGCACGGCGACCTCGGCGGCCCGCCACCGCAGCACGTCGCGCAGTATGAGCACCGCACGCTGGCGGGGAGGGAGGTGCTGTAGCGCGGCGATGAAGGCGAGCCGCACGGACTCCTGCGACACCGCGCGCTCGGCCGGATCGTCGCCCAACGGGAGGACCAGGCGGTCGGGGGCCGGGCCGATCCAGGTCGCTTCGGGTCGAGCATCACCGCGACGGAGCTCACCGCTGGCGACCGGCGCGACGTCCATGGGGAGTGCTCGCCGCGAGCGCCCCTTCAGCATGTCGATGCAGACGTTGGTGGCGATCCGGTAGAGCCAGGGGCGCAGGCCGGTCTGATCCTCGAACCTCCCCAGGGCGCGCCAGGCCCGCACCATCGTGTCCTGGACGGCGTCCTCGGCCTCGTGGATCGATCCGAGCATCCGGTAGCAGTAGCCGACCAGCTCGCGCCGGTACGGCTCCAGCTCCTCAGCCCGGACGGCGCCGGTCGCGGTGTTCCCGCTCACCACGCCAGCGTAAGCCTGCCTGTGCTCATCCGAGCGGCGCCAGCCCGGCCGCCGTCAGGAGATACGGCCCTGGCGCGTGCTCTGCGGAGGTGACCAGGCCAACCGTGGCCTTGCCGACGTCATCGGGCGTGAGGGTCGGGCCGAAGCGGTCGAGGAACTCGTCCACGTCGAGGCCATCGCGGCGTGCGTACGCCGCCACCGCGTCGGACCCGAGGTCGGTCGCGGGCGTCAGCCTGGGCAGCAACGAGAAGAAGCGGATGCCCAATCCCGCCTGCTGCGACTCCGCCCCGGCGTAGCCGGTGATGAACCGGATGGCGGCCTTGGCGCCGGCGTAGCCGCCACTGAGCGGCGAACCCGCCACCGCGGCGCCGCTCGACAGCGTCACGACGGTGCTGCCGGGTCGGAGCGGCAGCAGCAGCGCCTCGCGGAGCCAGTGGAAGGCATGGCGCACGTCGACGTCCCACGGGCGGCTGAAGGTCTCCCAGGTCTGGTGCTGCAGCGGGCGGAGGAGCGGCGGGGCCCCGGCGTTCAGGACGAGCGTGTCCGGTCGGTGCCGCTCGATCAAGGTTCCGGCCACGACCGGGTCGGCCGCGTCGGCCTCCACCGGGACGAGCCCGTCGCCCAGGTCGTCGCGCAGCGACGAGAGCGGCTCGGCGTTGCGGGCCACGGCCACGACCGTGGCGCCCTGGCCGTGGAGCGACGCCGCGATGGCCCGGCCGAAGCCCCGGCTGGCCCCGGTGACCAGCGCGGTGGAACCGGTCAGATCCGACGTAGTCATGTCGAGCCCTCCTTCAGGCTGTACGGGATGCGTCCCCGCGGCAGCTGAAACTGCCCGGCCCGCCGAAAGTCGTCGCGCCATGCCGGCGAGCGACGACTTTTCCGCGGCGCCGCAGTTGCACCCGGTGATCGGGCATCCCCCGCCCGACCATCCGACCTGGAGGCAGACATGACGACACCCCGAAGCCTGATCTCGGCGATGCAGCTGACGCTGGACGGCTACAGCTCCGAAGGCGACGCCGAATGGGTCGATTCCTGGGCCGACGGCCTGGGCCTCCTCCCGCCGGTGGACGCCTTCGTGCTGGGCGGCGGGATGTTCCCCCAGTACGAGCAGTTCTGGGCGACCATCCTGGACGACCCGGGCACGGCCGCCGAGCTGCTCGGCCGAGAGGTATACCCCCGCGAGGTCGCCTATGCCCGCCTCGCGGCGGAGACCCCGCACCTGGTGCTCTCCAAGACGCTGACCGCCGCGAGCTGGCCGACCGCGCGGATCGTCGACGACATCGGCGAGATCCGGGCGTTGAAGGAGCAGCCGGGCAAGGCCGTCTACGTCGTGGGCGGCCCGGGACTGCTGGCCAGCCTCATCGACGAAGGCCTGCTCGACGAGCTTCGCCTCATCGTGCACCCGGTCGTCGTCGGCGGCGGGCTGCCGGTCTTCGGTGGCCTCGTAGAGCGCCACGCGGTGGAGCTGGTCTCGGCGGCTCCCACGCCCACCGGCCGCCTTCACCTCACCTATCGGGTCGGAGCTCCCCTGCAGCCCAGCCGCTGAGGTTCGGGCCCACAACATGACGTTGTGGGCCCGAACTCAATCGTTGTTTGCCTTGGCGGACCGGCGGTCGCACGATCAGGAGGCCGGGCTCCGGCCGGCCGGGAGGAGACACCATGCTCGCCAAGCACCCGATCGATGTGATGCTCACGGCCACCGACCTCGACGCCGCCAAGCGGTTCTACCGCGAGGGTGTCGGGCTCGAGGTCCTGCTCGAGAGCGACGAGTTCGTGACCTTCGGCTGCGGCGGGGACAGCCGGCTCGTCATCAGCCGGTCAAGCACGCCGACGGCCGAGCAGACGACCAAGGCGAGCTGGCGGGTCACCGACGTCGCCGCCGAAGTCGGCGAGCTCCGGTCCCGCGGGGTGGAGGTGGTCGAGTACGACGAGCCCTACCTCAAGACCGTGGACGGGGTCGCCGACATCGGCTTCGCCTTCTCGGCGTGGTTCGTCGACCCCGGCGGCAACAGCATCGGCCTGCTGCAGTTCAAGGACCAGGGGTCTGGTTGAGCGGCGCCGACCCGCTCCCCCACGGCACTGGTGGACCGGTCACGACCACCGTGACCCGGCGGGTGAAGCCCGGCCACGAGGCCCACTACGAGCAGTTCCTGGAAGGGATCATCGCCGCCGCCACCCGGTGCCCCGGACACCTGGGCGTCGAGGTGTTCCGCCCCGAGAGCGCAGCCGCGGGCGAGTACCGGGTCGTCTACCGCTTCGACAGCCGAGAGCACCTCCGGGCGTGGCTCGACTCCGAGGAGCACGCCACCTGGCTGCAGCGGGCCGAGCCCCACGTGATCGGCCCCATGCGAACTCAGTTCGTGACCGGGCTCGAGTCGTGGTTCACGCTCCCGGCCCAGCCCGGCACCCCGCCACCGCCTCCGTACAAGATGGCGATCGTCACCTGGGCCACCATCTTCCCGCTGATCACGCTCGTGGTCCTCGTCATCGGCCCGTGGATCAAAGGGCTCGCGCTCGTCCCCCGGCTGGCCATCACCACCGCCGTGACCGTGCCGATCATGACCTGGCTCGTCATGCCCCGGGTCACCCGCGTGCTGCGTGGGTGGCTCTACCCGCGAAGCTGAGCCGGCAGGTGCTGACCGGAGGATCGGAGCCGCCCATGACGGCAGTGGAACCTGACCCGCACAACTTGTCGGGCATAACGAAGGCCCGGTTGGAGACGTTCTCCGACGGGGTGCTGGCCATCGTGATCACGTTGCTCGCTCTCGAGCTGAGGCCGCCCGAGGTCGAGGCGGGCCAGACGCTGGCCCGCGCCCTGTGGGACCAGTGGCCGAGCTACCTCGCCTATGTGCTGGCCTTCGCTCAGATCGGCGTGATCTGGCTGAACCATCACCGGCTGTTCGAGCAGGTGCGGGTGGTCGACGGGAAGCTGCTCCTGCTCAACCTCAACTTGCTGATGTGGATCTCGCTCATCCCGTTCCCGACCGCGCTCGTCGCCGAGCACCTGCGGGGAGGCGGCGAAGCCACCAGCACCGCAGTGGCGGTGTTCAGCGGTGTGCTGTTCCTCATGTCCATCGGGTTCACCGCCTTGTACGCCTGGATCACCCACGACGACCGGCTGGTCCACGCGCTGCCTCCCCGTCGCATGGTGATCGCGGCTCGGCTCCGCTTCGGGCTCGGGCTCGCCGCCTACGGAGCTGCGGTGGGACTCGCCTTCGTCGCGCCCTACGCCGCGCTGGGGATCCACGCCGTCTTCGCCGCCTACTACGCCTTCGACCAGGCCACGTTCGAGGCGACGGTGCCCCCATGACGGCGTCGATCGTGCTGCGTCGCGGGCAGGAGCGCGCCGGTGCCGCCGCCATCGCGGCCGGCCACGCCGACTATCCGGCGTTCCGCCACCTGTTCCCCGATCCCCGGCGCCGCGCCAAGGTGCTGCCCATCTTCTTCGAGGCCACCGTGCGCGACGCCATCCCCTATGGCTCGGTCCTCGGCATCGCCGACGGGGAGCGCGTCGACGCGACCGCCGTGTGGCTGCCGCCCGGGCGGTTTCCGTGGACCGCGGGCCGCAAGCTGCGAGCTACACCCGCGTTCGTCCGGATCATGGCCGCCGCCCCCCGGTCGTTCCCGGCGTTCATGCGCTACGGCGCCACCATGGAAGCCCAGCACCGGGACGAGCCGCACTGGTATCTGGTCGTGCTCTCCGTGCGCCCGGAGCGGCAGCGTCAAGGGCTCGGATCGGGTCTCGTCGAGCCCATCCTCGAGCGCGCCGACCGCGACGGCGTCCGCTGCCGCCTCGAGACGTCCGATCCGGCCAACGTGGCCTTCTACCGGCGGTTCGGGTTCGAGGTCGAGGACCCGGCCTTCGCCGCCCTTCCCGGCGGTCCGCCGCTGACGACCATGCAGCGACCGCCCGCCGCGTTCCGGCCCGGGTGACGCGTCAGTGCCCCGCGGCGCGGTCGTCGAGCCAGCCGCGGTCCTGGGCGAGACGGTCGGCCACCTCGATGAGTCGCCGGACCGCGGGTGTGGTCCGCTCGGTCGGCCACGCGAGGTCGATGGCCAGGCTGGGCGCGGGTGGCCGGAGCGGCCTCAGGGTCAGGCCCAGGGGGAGCTGGTGGCGGAGCGAGGCGACGACCAGGCCTACGCCCTTGCCGCGGGCGATGTCTCCCCAGACGGTGGAGCCGGCGGCCTGCTCGTCGAGCCGAGGTTCGAACCCGGCACTGCGGCAGGCGGCCACCACGGCGTCGTAGTAGCCGGGCGACATGCTCTGGGGCCACAGCTCGATCAGCTGGTCCGCCAGCGCGGCCAGCGGCACCTGCTCCTCTGCCGCGAGGGGATGGTTCTCGGGCACGGCCGCGACGAACGGCTCGAGCCGGACCGGGTGCTGATCGAGCCCGGCCCGATGGCCCACATGGGGCCCCAGCGCGAGATCGATGCGCTCGTCGGCGAGCAGCCCCGCGACGTCCTCGGCGAAGACCTCCCGCGGCCTGACCCGCAGCCCGGGATGCTCGGCCGCCAGCGCATCGATCAACGCCGGCAGCGTCTCGTAGACGGTGGCGAGCGTGTATCCCAGCCGGAGCGATCCCACCTCACCACGCGCCGCGGCTTGAGCGCGCTGCCCCACCCGGTCGGCGGCATTGAGCGCCCGCCGAGCCTCCTGGACGAACACCTCGCCCGCCGCGGTCAGCTCGACGCCCCGGCTGGTGCGCTCGAAGAGCTGCACCCCGAGCGCTCCCTCGACCGCCTTGACCTGCTGCGACACCGCCTGCTGGGCAACATGCAGGTTGGCGGCCGCGCGCGTGAACCCGCCCTCCCTCGCCACCTCCACCACGTAGCGCATCTGCCGCAGGTCGGGCGTCGCCACTCCAACCAGTATCCCTCCCCGGGCGACCCGGGTGGGCCACAAGCCGAGGTTGTGGCCGGCCGGCCCGATCGGTGTTGGACGCGGGCCCCGGCCCGGCTTACACCGATCCCGTGCGCATCGCGATCCTGGGAGCCGGCCGCATCGGGGGCAACGCGGCGCGGGTCTGGTCCCGGGCCGGCCACGACGTCCTGATCTGCTTCTCCCGGCACCCCGGCCAGCTCGCCGCCCGCGCGGTCGAGCTCGGCGACCATGTCAGCGCGGCCACCACCGCCTACGCCGTCGCCGGTGCCGACGTGGTGATGCTGGCGGTGCCCTGGGACGCGATCGACGAGGCGCGGGACGAAGCCGGGTCGCTGGCCGGCAAGGTCGTGCTCGACGCCACCAACCCCTACGGCTCCGGCGCCAAGCCGGTCGAGGGCCAGTCGGTGGCCGACTTCAACTCGGCGCGGCTGCCGGGCGCCCGTTACGTGCGCGGCTTCAACACGCTGACCGCCGGCTTCCAGGCCGACGCCTCGCACCGGACCGGCGACGAGCGAGCGGTCCTGTTCATCTGCGGCGACTACCCGGCCGCCAAGGCCATCGTCGCCCAGCTGATCGAGGATGCCGGCTTCGCCGCGGTCGATCTGGGCCCCAGCTCCGGCGCGGCCGTCATGGAGGCGCCTCGCCGCCCGGGGTCCGTCTACGGCGAGGAGTACCGGCTCCCCGCGGCCCGAGCCGTCGCCGAGGCGGTGGCGAGGGGCCAGGAGATCCCGCCGCCGCCGACATACCCGCTCGATGGAGGGCACGCATGACCGCAACCGTCGACATCCTGCACCCGGACCGACCGAGGCGGGTGCTCATCGTGGCATCGAACCCGACCGTGTCCGCCGTGACCGGCTGGCCCGTCGGGTTCTGGTGGGCCGAGCTCACCCACCCCTGGTGGGAGTTCACCGAGCACGGCTACGTCGTGGAGCTCGCCAGCCCCGAGGGTGGCGAGCTGCAGGGCGATTCGTGGAGCGACCCGCGGGACGAGAGCGGGTACTCGGCCCACGACCTGATCAGCCTGGGGTTCATCGACTCGCCGGTGCATGCCGGGCTGGTCGAGGCGACCACCCCCCTCGGCGAGGTGGCCGTCGACGACTACGACGCCGTGCTGTTCGTCGGTGGCCAGGGCCCGATGTTCACCTTCGTCGACAACGAGGCAGTCCATCGGGTGCTCAGCGGCTTCTACGACGCGGGGAAGGTCACCGGCGTCATCTGCCACGCCACCGCCGTCCTGCTGAACGCCCGGCGCTCGGACGGCGCCCTGCTGGTCGAGGGCAAGACCTGGACCGGGTTCGCGAACGCCGAGGAGCAGTTCGCGGACGATTTCGTCGGCCGCCGCATCCAGCCGTTCTGGATCGAGGACGAGGCCCGCAAGCTCGACGGCACCAACTTCATCGTCCAGGGCCCGTTCAAGGCCCACGCGGTGCGGGACGGCAACCTCGTCACCGGCCAGCAGCAGTACTCCGGAGCCGCGGCCGCCCGCCTCATGATCGCCGCCCTCGGGACGTGACCTCCGAGCCCGGCGGCGGGAGGGCCTCGAGCTGGGCTCGCAGGTGATCGCGTTCGACCTCGTTGGCGCACAGGTCGATGGCCCTGCGGTAGGAGGTGCGCGCGATGTCGAGATCACCGACCCGTTGCGCGAGCTCGGCGCGGACAGCGGCGACCCGGTGGCTGTCGGGTAGGACCGTGTCGAGCGCAGCGAGCAGGTCCAGGCCCGCCCGGGGATCCTCGGCCTCGGCGACTGCGACCGCCCGGTTGAGCCGGACGATCGCCGACCCGGTCAGCGC
>DASRJN010000561.1:0-9699 GCA_035649455.1 Acidimicrobiales bacterium | reverse complement strand
TCGTCCAGGTCCGAGACGAGGATCGGCTCCCGGCGAGGCGAGCGGGTCAGGCCGACGTCCAGCAGCACCGTGCGGGTCCCGGTCCAGCTCAGGCTGCCGTCGTCGAGCAGCCGCCGGGCGGACCGGAGCGACGTGGCCACGATCACCGGGCCGCCCTGGGGCAGGGCGTCGACCCGGCTGCCGGTCTCGATGCGGACGCCCCGCTCCTGCGCGCCGGCGGCGAGCCGGTCCACCAGCACCGACCATCCGCCCACCACGTAGCGGGCCACGGGCCGGGCCCGCAGGGTGATGCGCCGCAGCCGCTCGGCCACGAACGCCGCCGACAGCCGCCCGGGGTCGTGGTCGAACGTCAGCACGCCGGCGCTGTTGGCGAGGATCTCGACGGCCGCGGGCGGGGCCAGCGTCGTCGCCCACTCGCGGAACGAGCGGTCCACCGGGGCGTCGTCGAGCCGCCGGAACAGGCCCAGACCCCGCCACGCAGGCCCGGGCAGCATGGCCCGACGCTCGCCCCGCCATCGCATGCGCAGCGCGGTGAGGCGGGGAGGCACCACCGGGGGCAGCAGGTCGCGCTCCTGCAGCCAGTGGTACAGCCCGGTGTTGGTGTAGAGCGCGTGCGGTCCCAGGTTGGCCTTCCACGGTCCCTCGGCGGTGACCGCTCGGCCGCCCAGCGTGGCGTGGGCTTCGACCAGGTGGACGTCCGCCCCGGCTTCCGCGCAGGCAATGCTGGCGATCAACCCGGCCAGGCCGCCGCCGACGATGGTGATGGGAGTGTCCATGGACCGAAGAGGAGGGGAACCTCCGAAAGGTTCCCTGCCTCTTGGGGAGGTGAGCGAACCGGAGCCAGGCTGGGAGGCCCTGGCGGCGCGCGCCCGCCGCGGTGACCCGCTGGCTATCGACAGGCTGGTCAAGGAGCTCTCGCCGTACGTCGGCCGCATCTGCGGGGCGGTGGCCCTCGACCACGCCGACGACGCCATGCAGGAGACGTTCATCGCCGTGCTGCGCGCCCTGCCCGGCCTGCGCGAGCCGGCGGCCCTGCGAGGCTGGGTGCGGCGCATCGCCGTCCGGGAGGCCGTGCGGGTGGCGCGCCGGGCCGAGCGGGTGGCGCCGCTCGACCCCACCGATCCGGCCGGCGCTCCCCTGCCCGAGGTCCCGCCGCTCGACGTGGCGGTGGTCGTGGACGTGCGAGCCACGCTGGCCGGCCTGTCCCCTGAGCACCGGGCCATCCTCGTGCTGCGTGACCTGGAGGGATGGAGCGAGGCCGAGGTGGCCGAGGCCCTCGCCATCCCCGCGGGGACGGCCAAGTCCCGCCTGGCCCGCGCCCGGGCTGCGTTCGTCAGGAGGTGGGCGTCGTGAGCGATCGCGGAGCAGTAGGACCGGCGCAGTGGCCGCAGGGCCGGCTCGACGCCATCGCCCGCCTGCGGGTGGTGGAGACCGCAGTGCGCGGCCTCGGCAGCGCCGAGCGAATCATCGAGGCGCCCTACACCGAGGTGTGGGACTTCGTCTCGGACCTGGAGCACGCCGTGCCTACGTTCGACTCGCTGGTGCGCAAGATCCGGGTCCGGGGCCGCACGCCGCTCCCCGGCGGTGGGGAACGGCTCGACGTGCTGTCGTGGTCGACCGGCTCGCCGGTACCGATGCCCTTCGACGTGCACCTGGATGACGGGCTGTGCCTCATGCACGCCCGGGGGCGGCTGTTCTTCGTCGGCATGGCCGCGGCACCCGAGAGCCCGGGACGCACCCGCTTCCGCCACGTCGAGGGAGTCCCCCTCCCGGGCGGCAGCCTGCTACGGCCGGTGTTCCGCCGCACCTCCCGCGCCGACCTGAACCGCATCGCGCATGAGCTGGGGCCCACCTGACAAGCCCGGACGCCGACCCCGATCGCCGGGGACACATCCCCCGACGACCGAGGCGGCATGGTCCTGGGAAGTCGTACCGACCACGGCCCGCTCGGCCCCGGCACCGGCCGTGCCGTGCTCGCTACGTCTTCCGGGGTCCGCCGATTGTTGCTTTCTCATAACATCGTCGAGACGAGCGTGAACGTTGCGGCTTCCCGCACAGTAACCGCGGCTATCGCGCCAAAGACTTCACCTCGGGTTGGCGCGGCCACTGGCAGTCACACGCGATCACGCCAGATCGCCGCCGTCGTCGTCGGGACCGGCCTCGGCCGCCGCCTCCCGGGCCCGGCGGGCCTCGTGCTCGGCGAGCGACAGCACCTCCCGGAGCGGGACCTGGCGGGCGCGAGCCACCCGGGCCGCGTCGTCGTGCTCGACCTTGAGCCGCCCGGGGCTGGACTTGACCCGCACCGGCAGGCCCTCGACCTCCACGCTGGACAGGTCCCGGGTCTGCGGCCAGCGCTCCAGAGTGGTGCCGCGCACGCCCAGAGTGCCGGTCTCGGCCACGAGCACGTCGGCTACCTGCGCGGCCAGGGCGGTGTCGGCCAGGGCGCTGACCACGTGGGCCGGCCGCCCCTTCTTCATCACCACCGGCGTGACCCAGGCGTCGTGGGCGCCCGCCTCGAGCAGCGCGCCCAGCGCGTGGGCCAGCACCTCGCCGGTGGCGTCGTCCAGATTGGCCTCGATCAGCACCACCGGCTGGCCCGGCTGCACGCCGGTCAGGCCGTCGCTGCCCGCGGCCAGTGGCTGGCCCAGCACCACCTGGACCACGTTGGGCCGCCCGTCCAGCTCGCGGGTGCCGGCGCCGAAGCCCGTGGCCTCGATGCGCATGGGCGGCAGCGGGCCCCAGCCGGTGGCGAGGGTCGCCACGAGGGCCGCACCGGTGGGCGTGGTCAGCTCGACCGGTACGTCCACCCCGTGGGTCGGGGCGCCGTGCAGCAGAGCGACCACCGCCGGCGCCGGGTTTGGCAGCAGGCCATGCGCCGCCCGCACCATGCCCGTCCCCGTCGCCACCGAGCTGGAGCGCACGTCGTCCACCCCGAGCACCTCGAGCGCGGCCGCGGTGCCCACCACGTCCACGATGGCGTCGAGGCCCCCGACCTCGTGGAAGTGGACCTGCTCGGGCGGGCGCCGGTGGAGCCGCCCCTCGACTTCGGCCAGGGCCCGGAAGGCCGCCAGCGCCCGGCGGGCCACCCGGTCGGGCAGCCGCGCCTCCTCGACCAGGCCCGCGATGTGGGCGGCGGTGCGGATGACGCCGGTCTCCTGGGCCCGGACGTGGACCTTGGTGGCGGCGATGCCGCAGCGCAGCACCGGCTCGACCTGCAGCTCCCAGCCGTCGACCGGCAGCCGGCCGACCAGGGCGCGGACCTCGTCGGGATCGGCGCCCGCGTCGACCAGCGACCCGAGCGCCATGTCCCCGGCGATGCCGGAGAAGCAGTGGAACCAGGCGACGGTCACTTGATCATCCGGAGCACGGCGCACGCCGCGCCGAAGCCGTTGTCGATGCCCACCACCGTGACCCCGGCGGCGCAGGACGCCAGCATCCCGAGCAGGGCGGTGATCCCCCCGAGGCTGGCGCCGTAGCCGGCGCTGGTGGGCACGGCCACCACCGGTGCGGGCGTGATACCGCCGACCATGCTGGCCAGCGCGCCCTCCATGCCCGCGACCACGACGACCGCGGTGGCGTCGACCACCACGTCGGCCGAGGCCAGCAGGCGGTGGACGCCGGCCACGCCCACGTCCGTGAGCCGGACGGGCTCGAGCCCGTGGGCTGCCAGCGTGGCCGCGCACTCGTCGGCGACGGGCAGATCGGCGGTGCCCGCGGTGGCGAGGACCACGGTCTCGGGCCGGGGCGCCGACGGCCGCCACGCCAGCGTGGTCCCGGTGCGCTCACCGCCGGGGTTGCGCGCCAGCGCGGCGGCGGCCTGGGCGTCGTCGGCGCGGGTCAGCAGCACCGGGGCGGACCCCGGCACGGCCAGCAGCTCGGCCACGATCTCGGCGCACTGCTCCGGCGTCTTCCCGGGGCCGTACACCGCCTCGGCCATCCCCTGGCGCAGCGCCCGGTGATGGTCCACCCGGGCGAAGCCGATGTCGGCGAACGGCAGTCGCCGCAGCCGCTCCAGCGCGTCGTCAGTGGTCACGGCGCCGACCTGAACGGCGTCGAGCAACCGGCGTAGGGCGTCCTCGTCCACGCCAAGAGCATGCACCCGGGCCCGCCCCCGCGCCGAACGCGGCGCGGGCGCGCCCGGCGTCAGTCGCCTGGGGGTCTCCAGACGATCGGGTCGTCACCGACCATGGGGGCGTAGCCGATGCCGGTGACCGGCACCCCTTCCACGGCCACGAAGGCTTCGCAGGTGACGAACGAGCTGCCGGGCGGCAGCTCCTGCGGGTTGTTGTCGGCGCAGGGGGCGAAGCCCGGCGGCTCGTTGACGCTTGCCGCCTGGCTCCCGTCTTCCTGGAAGCCGATGAGCTCGGGCACGAAGGTGCCGAGGTCCGCCGGCGCCGCCGTGTTCTGGATCTCCATCAGGGCGTAGTAGGGCTCGCCGTTGCCGATGTTCAGCTGGGTGGCCTCTTCGTGGGTGCCGGCCGTGATGGCGAGGACCTTCACCGCAACGACCCCGGACTTGTCGCCGCGCGTGATCAGGACGCTGGCCGCTTGCCCGAAGCTCAGGGCAGTGCCGGGCGGCGTGACCGCCACGGTGGCCGTGGGGGTGGGCGTCGTCGTGGGAGACGTGGGGGGGCTCGCGGCCGAGGGACCACCGCCGCCTCCGACGCTGCATCCGCTCGCCGCGAGGAGCAACGCGCCGGCCGCGGCGAGGGCCGACGCTCTCGGCAACATTGTCGTCATTGAATGGTGCCCCCTGATACAGCCCCAAGCACCGTGCACCGCAAGGGCATCGTCACGCGCCCGTGGCCCTCATGTCTAGTCCGCAGGCACCCCTGGAACACCACTCCGCAACCGCAAGAGGCGGCAGAATCGCTACATTTCTGGCGGACCCTGACGCACCGTCAGGCCGCCTGCTCTGACGGTGGTTGGCCGGCCGTGGACCCGGGGCACGTAGGGAGCGGTGTCCCCTCCGCTCCGCAGAAATAGCCCGTCGGCGAGGGCTGCGGCTCGGCTTCGGGAACTCGCTCCGGGTTGCGGATCCCCACGGCGGCGATGACACCGCCCAGCGCGGCGAGCACCGCGGTGATGTACATGGCGGTGTGGAAGCCATCGGAGAACACGGCCGGCTCGAGGTAGGCCTCGCCCGTGAGGCCGGCCGCCACCGGCAGGGCCGCCACCGCCACCAGCTGGGCGGCTCGGGCGACGGTGGTGTTGACGCCCGAGGCCACCCCGGCGTGCCGGTCCTCGACGGCCGACAACGCGGTGGCCGTTAGCGGCGCCACCACCGTGGCCAGCCCCGCCCCCATCACCAGCACCGGCGGGAGCACGGCGCTGAGGTAGGAGTCACCGGCGTCGATGCGGGTCATGCCCAGGGTGCCCAATGCCACCAGCAGCGGGCCCACCGTCATCTGCAGCCGGGGCCCGATGCGCGCCGCCAGGGCGCCCGACCGGGCCGACAGCGCCAGCATGAACAGCGTGATGGGCAGGGTGGCCGCCCCGGCCTCGATGGCCGAGTAGCCGAGCACCGTCTGCAGCTGGACCACCAGGAGGAAGAACGTGCCGCCCAGCGCCGCGTACACGACCGCGGTCACCAGGTTGGCGGCACGGAACTGGGCGCTGGCGAAGATCGCCGGCGGCACCATCGGATCCGGGCTGCGCCGCTCGTCCAGCACGAACAGAGCCAGGCCCAACGCGCCGAGCAGGAGTGGCCCCCACACGCTGGGCGCGCCCCAGCCGTCGTCGCCCGCCATGATCAGGCCCCAGCTCAGGCCGGCCAGTCCGAGGGCGATCAGCACGGCGCCGACCACGTCGACGTGCCGGGCCGCAGTCGGGTCGAACGACTCGGGGACGTGGCGGGCCGCGATCAGCACCACGAAGGCCGAGAGCGGCAGGTTGATGAGGAAGATCCAGCGCCACGAGGCCGCGTCCACCAGCCACCCACCGACGAACGGCCCGATGGCCGAGGCCACGCCGGACAGGCCGGACCACGCCCCGATGGCGCGGCCCCGCTGGTCCGGCCGGAAGCTGGCCTCGAGGATGGCCAGGCTCCCCGGGGTGAGCAGCGCGCCGCCGACCCCCTGCAGCACCCGCCCGGCCACCAGGAACCCGATCGTCGGGGCCACCGCGCACAGCAGCGACGCCAGCGCGAACACGACCACGCCCGTCTGGAAGATCCGCTTGCGGCCGAAGCGGTCGCCTAACGAGCCGCCCAGCAGGATCAGCGACGACACCGCCAGCAGGTAGCCGGTCAGCACCCACTGCAGCCCGCCCAGCCCGGCGTCGAGATCCTCGCCGATGTGGGGCAGGGCGACGTTGACCACCGTCGAGTCGAGGAACGCGATGCTCGATCCACCCACCGTGGCGGCAAGCACCCAGCGGCCCTTCGGCGACGAGACCGTCAGGCCTTCGCTCTGCTCGGGCGGCGCGGCCAGGACTAGCCCGCCTCTGCGCGGGACGCGCCGGCGGCACCGCCGCGCACTAGCCCGCCGCTCCGCTGGAGAACCGCTCCAGGACCCGGGAGGCGATCACCGTCGCCCACGGCTTGGCCGGCGAGCCCTTGGGCGCGTCGACCAGCACGTAGAAGGCCCGGCCCTGGCCCCGTACGTAGAGCAGCCCGTCCTCGTACACCGCGGCGTCGCCGAGGCCCTCCACCGGCTCGGGCTCGTCGAGCAACGCGACCATCCACTCGAACCAGCTGACCGGATCGAACAGCGTGTCGTCGTTGACGGCGTGCCCCGCGTGCACGCCGAACGACCACGCGCGGCGGTGACCGTCCTCGGCGTCGAAGCGCACCCCGAGGTCGTCGTCCGCGTAGGTGAGCGACGGGCCGCCGACCGGGATGCCGGTCAGCGCCACCACCTCGTCGTGGGTGATCAGCGAGTACGGGTCGGGAGCGCCGAGCGACATGGCCCGGTTGGCGATGCTGATGTCCTGGCTGTGGGGATCGACCGCCTGGACGCCATGGATCGCACCGGCATCGTTGAGGACGCCGTGTTCGGCCAGCTTGGCTCGCGCCGCCTCGGCGGCCTCACGGAAGCGGTCGGTGAAACCCACGCGCCTGGGAGCTTACGGGTTGGTCAGCGTCCGTCACATGTCACGTCGTTCAGTCAATGGAAGCCCCATTCAGATCATGAAGGGCAAGTTCGTGACGAAATCACCACCCAAAGTGGCATCCCCGACGTATGCCACATCCCTCTGTGAATCGTCGGAGTCGCTCAGACGCCCGCCGGCGATGCGCATGAACCGGTCCCCCGGAAGGATGACCGCGACCGTGGGACTGCCTGCGATGGCTTCGACGAGCCGCGCCCGGTCGGTCACCTCGATGTCGATCCGGCCGGCGAGGTCGCCGGTCAGCTCGATCCGCATGGTCGTGCCCGGGGGCGGAGCCACCCGTTTGCCCACCACGAAGCCGAGGGCGGAGGACGCCTCGGCCAGGCTCTGCTCGGGCGCCCGGCCGGCCACATGCCCGGGACGGCCCAGCGCCTCACGGATGTCCTGCTCGTGCATCCACATGTCCATGACCCGGATGCGCATGAAGCGTCCGTAGCTGGCCGGGCCGGCCGGCGTCATGGCGTCGGCGTCGAAGTCGGCCCGGGACATGGCGGCCAGCGCCGCCCTCCGCTCGGCGATGATCCCCCGGAGGTCGTCGAGCACCGCGGCGGCCGGTTCGGGGCGGTAGCGCTCGACCCAGAGCTCGTTGAAGCGGCCGATGTCGTTGCGCACGTGGGGCAGGTCACCCAGCTCGACCTCGGGCGTGGACCGGCCGGCGAGCATCGCCTCGGTACCGATGACGTGGGCCACGTTGTCCTTCACGGTCCAGCCCGGGCAGGCCGTGGTTCGCTCCCAGTCCTCGGGCGCGAGGCTCTCGGCCAGCTCGACGATGGCGTCGAACTGCTCGTCCAGGGCGGGGAGCACCTTGTCGACGTCGACGGCCCGGTCCACGCTGGTCATGGCCGGGAAGTTAGCGTCCGGTCAGCGAACTCACCGAGTGAACCGACATGGTCGTGGGCTCCGTTGGAGCACAGGCCCAGCGGGTCGACGTGCACCGCCACCATGCCCACGACGACCGCGCCATCGGCGTCGTACATGCCGCTGTCGCCGATGTGGCAGATCCGCTCCGGGGGCAGGCCCAGGCCCGCGGCGGTGGCCAGGAACACCGCGGGGTCGGGCTTGGCGACGCCGAGCACGCCGGAGTCCGTGATGTGGTCGACCTCCACCCCCGGCCCCGGGCCCACCTGCGCCACCTCGTGGCGGGCCAGCAGGTCGGCCACCGTCCCGTCCGAGTTGCTGGTCACGGCCAGGCGGATCCCCGCGGCGGCCAGGCGCCGGGCCGCGTCCCTGGCTCCCGGGAGGGGCTGGCACCACAGCGTGGGGATCAGCACCTGCTGCAGCACCGAGCACGCGGCCTCGCGCTGGTCGACGGGCACACCCACCGCGTCGGCGAAGCCGTCGTGGTAGTGGCCGAAGGTCTCGGGGAAGGAACCCTGCCGGTCCACCTCGGCCATGGCTCGGTAGTGCCCGTCCCCGAACGCGGCGCGGTCGAAGGCGATGCCGGCGGCGGCCAGGAAGTGAGCGAGGATGCCGTGGTCGGGCACGACGAGCACCCCGCCGACGTCGAGGCTGACGGCTTCGATCATGCGCGCAGCCTCCCACGCCCGGGTGCTGCGCTAGCTAGCCTCGGCCCGGTGGAAGCCGACGACCGCCTGTACTTCCGCCAGCTGCTCGCCGGCCGGGACGTGGCCCGCAGCGATCCTGTCGCCCGCCAGATGGTGAACTTCGTCTACCTGATCGGCGACCGGGCCACGGGGGAGGCGCTGGTGGTCGACCCCGCCTACGACGTGGCGGGCATCATCGACCTGGCCGCGGCCGACGACATGCGCGTGACCGGCGCGCTCGTCACCCACTACCACCCCGACCACGTGGGTGGGCAGATGATGGGCTACCGCATCAGCGGGCTGGACGACCTGCTGGAGCGGAACCCGGTGCCCGTCCACGTGCAGGCCGACGAGGCGCCCTGGGTGCAGCGGGTGACCGGGGCGTCCGACTCGGACCTGGTGCAGCACGCCAGCGGGGACACTGTCACCGTCGGCGAGGTCGACATCGAGCTGATCCACACGCCGGGACACACCCCCGGCAGCCAGTGCTTCTTCGTGGACGGGCGCTACCTGGTGTCGGGCGACACGCTGTTCCTCGAGGGCTGCGGGCGCACCGACCTTCCCGGCGGCGACGCGGCCCAGCTCTACGAGAGCCTGACCCAGAAGCTGGCCAAGGTGCCGGACGACACCGTGCTGTTCCCCGGCCACCTGTACTCGGCCGAGCCGTCGGCGACCATGGGTGCCACCCGGAAGTGGAACTTCGTGTTCAAGCCCCGGACCGAGGCCGAGTGGCTGGCGATGTTCGGCCGCTGAGCCTCCGGAGGACCACCTCGCCCCGCGGCGACAGGCGGTAGCCGACCTCCAGGCTCACGGTCAGGCCCAGCTCCTTGAGCTTGCGCACGTCGCGCTTGAACGGCGCGGTGTCGCGGCCGAGGCCCGCGGCCAGGTCCGGAGCCCGGACCCCGGACTGCTCGGCGATGAGGGCCAGGACGGTCGCGGTCCACGGGCCGTGGCGAGAGGCGCGGTCGAGCCGATCCAGGCGCTCGGCCACCGCGGCCAGCTCGTCCTCGCCCAGGTCGGCCCGCGCCCGCAAGGCCAGGCGGGG
>DASRJN010000560.1:0-7546 GCA_035649455.1 Acidimicrobiales bacterium | reverse complement strand
GCGGACGGCCAGGACGAGCGGTGGATCGAGCCCGGCTGCCACCACGACCAGACTTCCTCGGTGACGAACGGGAGGAACGGCGCGAACAGGCCGAGCAGCGCCCGGAGGGCCACGCCCAGCGCGGTGCGAGCCGACGCCTGGCCGGCCTCGCCGTCGGACCCGTACGCCCGGTTCTTGACCAGCTCGAGGTAGTCGTCGCAGAACGACCAGAAGAAGCCCTCGGTGCGCTCCAGTGCCCGGGCGTAGTCGTAGCGGTCGAAGGCGGCGGTGGCCTCGGCCACCAGGTCGCCGAGGGCGGCCAGCATCGAGCGGTCGAGCGGCGCGGTCACCCGCCCCGAGGTCGTGGCCTCGAGGTTCCTCAGCGAGAGCTTCGACGCGTTGAGCAGCTTGATGGCCAGCTTGCGGCCGATCTTCATCTGCGCGGGCTCGAGCGCCAGGTCCATGCCCGGCCGCCCGCCCGCGGCCCAATAGCGCACCGCGTCGGCCCCATGGGTGCCGATGAGGGCGTTGGGGTCGTCGGGGGCGTTGTCCGCCGACTTGGAGAGCTTCTTGCGGTCGGGATCGAACACGAAGCCCGAGATGGCGGCGTTGGACCACGGCAGCACGCCGTGCTCGTAGTGCGAGCGGACCACGGAGTAGAACAGCCAGGTCCGGATGATCTCGTGGGCCTGGGGCCGCATGTCCATCGGGAACGTGCGCTCGAACAGGTCGGGGTCGTCGACCCAGCCGGACACGATCTGCGGGGTGAGCGATGACGTGGCCCAGGTGTCCATCACGTCCGGGTCGGCCGCGAACCCCGCGGGCTGGTCGCGCTGGTCCTCGCGGTAGCCCGGCGGGACCGTGGTGGTGGGGTCGATCGGCAGCGAGGCCTCGTCGGCGAGGATCGGGCTCAGGTAGTCGACGGTCCCTTCGGCGTCGATGGGGTACCAGGCGGGGAAGGGCACGCCGAAGAAGCGCTGGCGGGTGATGTTCCAGTCGCCCTGCAGGCCGTTCACCCAGTTCTCGTAGCGGACCCGCATGAACTCGGGCCACCAGGCCAGCTCGCGGCCCCGGGCGATCATGGCGTCCTTGGGCGGGTAGCGGATGAACCACTGGTTGGAGGTGACGATCTCGAGCGGGCGGGTGCCGTTCTCCCAGAACTTGACCGGGTGGGTGATGGGCCGGGGCGGGCCCTCCATCTCGCCCGTCTCGGCCAGCAGCTCGACGATGCGGGCCTGGGCCTGCTTGACCGTGCGGCCGGCCAGCTCGTCGTAGTGGCGCTGGGCGGTGGCCGCGTCGGTCGACTCCCAGCCCGGTTCGCCCCAGGTGACCGGGCGCAGCCGGCCGTCGCGCTCGACGACCGTGCGGATGGGCAGCGACAGCTCGCGCCACCAGGTGACGTCGGTGGTGTCGCCGAACGTGCAGATCATGGCGATGCCGGTCCCCTTCTCGGGGTCGGCCAGCCCGTGCGCGACCACCGGGACCTCGGCGCCGAACAGGGGCGTGGTCGCGTTGTGGCCGAACAGCGGCTGGTAGCGCTCGTCGGTGGGGTGGGCGACCAGCGCGACGCACGCCGGCAGCAGCTCGGGCCGCGTGGTGTCGATCCACAGGTCCTCGCCGTCGGGGCCGTGGAAGCGGAGCTTGTGGAAGGCGCCGGCCGTCTCCCGGTCGGCCAGCTCGGCCTGGGCCACCGCGGTGCGGAAGTCGACGTCCCACAGCGTGGGCGACTCGGCCCGGTAGGCCAGGCCCCGCTCCAGCAGCCGCAGGAAGCCGCGCTGGCTGGCGCGGGTGGCCTCGGGGCCGATGGTGCGGTAGCCGTACTCCCAGTCGACCGACAGGCCGATGTCCGACCACAGGTCGAAGTAGGTCTCCTCCAGCTGCTCGACCACCTCGCCGCACAGGGCCACGAAGTTCGGTCGGCTGACGGGGATGGGCTTGTCCTTCTTGCCGACGGTCTCGGGCGGGTGGAAGTCGGGGTCGTAGGGCAGCGAGGGGTCGCAGCGGGTGCCGGTCAGGATCTGGACGCGGCGCTCGACGTTGAGGCCGTTGTCGTCCCAGCCCATCGGGTAGTACACCTCCTTGCCCCGCATGCGCTGGTAGCGCGCGATGAAGTCGGTGTGGGTGTAGGAGCAGACGTGGCCCGGGTGCAGCGTGCCCGACACCGTGGGCGGGGGCGTGTCGATGGAGAACACCTCGGCCCGGCTCTTGGTGCGGTCGAAGCGGTACGTGCTCTCCTCGGCCCAGAGCTTGCGCCACTTGGCCTCCAGCCCTTCCAGGCTGGGCTTGTCGGGAATGCTGCTCATTGGCGCACCCTTCGGGCAGCGCGCAATGAGCGCTCGGCCCACGGGGCCGAGTAACGCACTGCGTTTCTGGTTCGCTCGACGAGCTCGCTCACTCTGGTCAAGGGTAGTGGCGGCGACCGCACGGGCCGGAAAGCGAATCGTTTCGTCGGGCGAGGCGCTGGGTAATTCTCGCGGCGATGGAGGATGACCGGCTGGCCTGGATCTTCGGGTCGTCGCGCAGCGGCAGCACCTGGCTGCTGCGCATGCTCGCCGCCCTGGGTGGGGTGGTGGCCATCGACGACCCGCACCTGGGGCACCACCTGGGCGTGTGGCGCCCGATCTCGCTGGCCTGGGCGACGGCCGAGCCCCCGCCCGACCTGACCACCCTCGACCGGGTCAAGCACGACAAGGACAGCTACTTCTTCAGCGACCGCTACCGCGCCACATGGGAGCCGGCGCTGCGGAGCCTGGTGGCCGACCGGTTCGCGGCCCAGGCCGAGGCCGAGACGCCGGCCGGTGGCCCCGATCCGCTGGTGGTGGTCAAGGAGCCCGGGTCGCACGTGGCCGACCAGATCGTGTCGCTGTTCCCCGGATCCCGGGTGGTGTTCCTGCTCCGGGACGGCCGGGACGTGGTCGACTCGTGGCTGGCCGCCTACCGGGAGGGCTCCTGGGCCCTCGACGAGGGCGCCTTCCCCGTCACCGAGGCCGGCCGGCTGGCGCTGGTGCGCTGGCAGTCGGCGGTCTGGACCTACCGGACCGCGGTGGTACGGCGCGTGTACGCCCAGCACCCGCCGTCGCGGCGAGTGCTGGTCCGCTACGAGGACCTGGTCGCCGACCCAGGCCACCAGCTGGCCCGGGTGTGCCGCGGCCTGGGCCTGGACGCCGAGCCGGCACGGCTGGCGGAGGTGGCCGAGGCGCAGGCCTTCGAGGCCGTGCCGGCGGCCGATCGCGGTGAGGGCAAGGAGATCCGCTCGGCCACCCCCGGCGGATGGCGCACGAACCTGACCGCGGCCGAGCACGGCGTGATGCACGAGCTCATGGGGCCGACCCTGGTCGAGCTGGGTTACTCGGTGCCGTCCCCTGTGGGGCGCTAGCTACCCTCGCGCCCCATGCTCAGGTTGTTCGACACCGCCAGGGGCCGCGTCGTGCCCCTGGAGCCGCGCGATCCCGGCAAGGTGTCGATCTACGCCTGTGGCCCGACCGTGTACGGCCCGCCCCACATCGGCCATGGCCGCACCAACATCTCCTACGACGTGCTCCGGCGCTACCTGGTGTGGTCGGGCTACGACGTCACCTTCGTGTCGAACATCACCGACATCGAGGACAAGATCATCGCCCGCGCCCTGGACGAGCAGCGGGACTGGCGCGACATCACCGAGCGCTGCGAGGCCGTCTGGTACCAGGGCATCGGCGCCCTGGGCGTAGGACGCCCCGACCACGACCCGCACGCCACCGCGTACGTCGACCACATGGTCGCCCTCATCGGCCGGCTGGTCGACGGCGGCTACGCCTACGAGACCAGCGACGGGGTCTACATGGAGGTCGAGAAGGTCCCGGGCTACGGCGAGCTGGCGGGCCAGCCGCTGGAGTCGCTGCGGGCCGGCGCCCGGGTGGAGGCCAGCGAGGAGAAGCGCTCGCCCATCGACTTCGTGCTGTGGAAGAAGGCCAAGCCCGACGAGCCCACCTGGGACTCGCCTTGGGGCCCCGGCCGGCCCGGCTGGCACACCGAGTGCGTGGTCATGTCGCTCGACCTGCTGGGCGACGGGTTCGACATCCACTGCGGCGGGCTCGACCTCCGCTTCCCCCACCACGAGAACGAGCGGGCCCAGGCGGTGGCCGACGGCCACGAGTTCGCCCGGCTGTGGTTCCACTGCGGGATGGTCGAGGTCGAGGGCACCAAGATGTCCAAGTCGCTGGGCAACGTGGCCAATGTCCTGGACCTGGTCGAGCGGTACGACCCGCGGGCCTACCGGCTGCTGTCGCTCCAGTCGCACTACCGGTCGCCCGTCGAGGTCACCGACGAGACGCTGACGCAGGCGGAGGGCGGGCTCGACCGTCTCGACACGTTCGCCCGCCAGGTGGCGGCCAAACTGCCCGCGGTAGCGGACGGCACGGTGGAGCCCGATCCCGCCGCCCTCGACCGGTTCCGGGAGGCGATGGACGACGACCTCCACACCCAGGCCGCCATGGCCCTGGTGTTCGACCTGGTGAGGGAGGCCAACACCGCGCTCGACGCCCGCGATCCCGACACCGCCGGCCCCAAGGCCGCGGCGGTGATCGAGATCACCGGCGCCCTGGGGCTGCAGCTCCACGGCGAGGAGGCCGAGGTCCCGGCCGAGCTGGTCGATCTGGCCCGCCAGCGTGAGCAGGCCCGTGCCGACCGCGACTGGGCCCGCGCCGACGCCCTGCGCGACCAGATCAAGGCCGCCGGTTACGTCATCGAGGACACGCCCACCGGCCCCGTCGTCCGCCCGGCCTGAGCCCTGGGTGGCTAGCCCACCCGGACGCTCAGCCGGCCGGTCGAGAGCAAGCGGGGTCGGCCCTCGCCATCGGGCTCGCTGAAGTCCCACAGCTGCGGAAAGTCCTCGTACGGGTGCTGGCCGGCCCACGACCCGCCGCCGAGCGGTTCGAGCGGCGTCGGCTCGGGCTCCCGGAACAGGCCGGCGAGCGGCTCCTGGTACGTCGTGGTCACCGTCAGGGTCCCGCTCGCGTCGCACGTCACGTCGCGGGTCACGAGATAGCGGGCATAGCGGCCGGCGCACGCCTCCGGCGCCAGCTCGGGACCGGTCCCGGGCTCCCGCCGGGACCCCAGCGGCTGCGCCGGCGCCCCGAACAGGTGCGCCCGCACCGCGGCGCTGATGGCCAGGGCGCCCGGCCCGTCGGCCACCACCGCGAACGCCCCTCGGCCCGGCATGGCCACGAGCAGCGCGGTGCCCCCCGGGGTCGTCCCGCCGTGGGAGCCGACCCCGGGCAGCGGCACGGTCCAGCCGAGCCCCTGGTGCCCGATGCGCATCGGCACGTCGGGCTCCAGCATCGCCGCCGCCAGGTCCGGACCGAGCAGCCGGCCGCGGCCGTCCGTGAGCGCCTCCGCGAACCTCACCAGGTCGGCGGCCGTGGCCACCACGTTGCCGGCCGGCCCGACGCTGCGGGGCATGACCTGCGGCTCGGGGACGACCTCACCGCGCTCGGGGTCGTAGCGATGGCCGGCGGCGAGCGGGCTGTCCGTGCGGTCGAGCCGGGCCGCCGTCACCGCCGCCAGTCCCAGCGGGTCGAAGATCCGGGCGGCGAGGGCGTCGTCCCACGGCCGGCCGTCGAGCACTTCCACCAGCCGGCCCAGCACCACGTAGCCGGCGTTGCAGTAGGACCAGTGCTCGCCGGGCGCGTGGATCAGGGGCGCGCCGGCGATCACCTCGGCGACGAAGCGGGCCAGGCAGCCGTCGTCCGACCCGGTGTCGACGAACGCGTCGGCCCGGTCGATCCCGCAGGTGTGGGTGAGCAGGTGGCGGACCGTCACCTGCCGGGTGGCCTCCGGCGGGTCGAGCCGGAAGTCGTCGAGGTGGTCGGCCACCGGGTCGTCGAGGGCGATGTCGCCCCGCTCGACGTGCTGGAGCACCAGCGTGGCGGTCATGACCTTGGTCACCGAGCCGACCTGGTACAGCGCCTCGGGATCGGCATGGGCCGCACCGACCTCGACCTCCCCGTCCCGGCTGACCGCGGCCACTGCCCCCGGCGCCCGGTGCCCCCCGACGGCGCCGGCCACTACCTCGTCGAGCGTCCCCATGTGGCGCACGTTAGGGCGGGCCCCGGCGCCCGGTCGGCGGGTCGAGGGGGATCGGTGAGGCCCTGTCCTTCGATCACACCTTCGGGGAGTGACGCCACCATCACTGACTGACGTTTGTGTCGGTGCAGCAGCACAATGTGGTTGGACCCGCTACCCTACGATCAGATCTTGTTACCGGGCGGTAACAGCACACGACGCCGACGCATCCAGGGGTCGCCCGATGAGTGAATTCTCCCTCGAACTCAACGAGGATCAACAGCAGATCCAGAAATGGGTCCACGACTTCGCCGAGGCGGTCGTCCGCCCCGCGGCCCATGAGTGGGACGAGCGGGAGGAGTTCCCGTGGCCCATCGTGGAGGAGGCCGCCAAGATCGGGCTGTACTCCTTCGACTTCTTCGCGCAGGCCTCGCTGGGTGACACCAGCGGCCTCACCCTGCCGGTGGCCCTGGAGGAGCTGTTCTGGGGCGACGCCGGCATCGGCCTGTCGATCTTCGGCTCCGGGCTGGCGGCGGCCGGCATCGCCGGGACCGGCCTGCCCGAGCAGGTCATGGAGTGGGTCCCGCAGTGCTTCGGCACGGAGGACAAGATCCAGCTCGGGGCGTTCTGCGTGTCCGAGCCCGACGCCGGCTCCGACGTGAGCTCGCTCAAGACGAGGGCCACCTACGACGAGGCCAGCGACGAGTGGGTGCTGAACGGCACCAAGGCGTGGATCACCAACGGCGGCATCGCCGACATCCACGTGGTGGTGGCCACCGTCGACCCCGCGCTCAAGGGCCGCGGCCAGGCCAGCTTCGTGGTCCCGCCGGGCACCAAGGGCCTGTCCCAGGGCCAGAAGTACCTGAAGCACGGCATCCGCGCCTCGCACACCGCCGAGGTCGTGCTGGAGGACGTGCGCCTGCCCGGCCGCCTGCTGCTGGGCGGCAAGGAGAAACTGGACGAGAAGCTGGCCCGGGCCCGGGAGCAGCAGCGGACCGGCGCCAAGCAGCCGGCCATGGCCACCTTCGAGGCCACGCGCCCGTCGGTGGCGGCCATGGCGGTGGGCATCGCCCGGGCCGCCTACGAGTACGCCCTCGACTACGCCAAGGAGCGCAAGGCGTTCGGCAAGGCGATCATCGAGAACCAGGCCATCGCCTTCATGCTGGCCGACATGGCCACCGAGATCGACGCCGCCCGCCTGCTCGTGCACCGGGCCGCGTGGCTGGCCCGCAACGGCGGCTACACCAACGCCGAGGGCTCGATGTCCAAGCTCAAGGCCGGCCGCACCGCGGTGTGGGTGACCGAGCGGGCCATCCAGATCCTGGGCGGCTACGGCTACACCCGCGAGTACCCGGTCGAGCGCATGCACCGGGACGCCAAGATCTACGACATCTTCGAGGGCACCGAGCAGATCCAGCAGCTCGTGATCGCCCGCGCCATCAGCGGCCTGCGCATCGAGTAGGTCTCACCGGCCGCGGTGCTTGGCTGGGCCTGTACCGCGGTGGCTCCTGCTCCTGCGGCTTCGCGC